>DCFT01000064.1:23187-47220 GCA_002319885.1 Bacteroidales bacterium UBA1797 | reverse complement strand
GTAGGGAAAGCTGTAAAAGATCTCGATATTGATGATAATGCATTCAAGGGAATTGAAGCCATCATCAGAAGTATGACACCTGAAGAAAGGATCAATCCTGTTGTACTTAATGGCAGCAGGAGGAAAAGAATTGCCAGCGGAAGCGGGACCAGCGTACAGGAGGTAAATAAGCTTCTAAAACAATTCGATGAAACAAAACGAATGATGAAAATGATGACTAAGGGAGGCAATGTCTCAAGACTTATGGGCAAAAATTAACATCTGATATGTATAAAATTATTGATGGGAAGAAGGTAGCTTCTGAAATCAGGAAAGAAATTGCTGAAGAAGTATTAAAGATAAAAAAGGAAGGTAAAAAGGTTCCGCATCTGGCAGCTATCCTTGTAGGTACTAACGGATCAAGTGAATCTTACGTTGCAAACAAAATAAAAGACTGTGAAGAAGTTGGTTTCAAATCAACTGTTATCAGATTCAGGGATGATATATCTGAGAAGGTTTTGCTTGAAAAAATTACAGAGCTTAATGCTGATCAGGATGTAGATGGATTCATCGTTCAGTTGCCTTTACCTGAACATATCTCAGAGAATAAGGTAATTGAAGCAATTGATCCGGCTAAGGATGCGGACGGTTTTCATCCGGTTAATATTGGCAGGATGGTGATCGGTCTCACCGGTTACCTGCCGGCAACACCATACGGCATTACAGAACTTATTAAGAGATATGGCATTGAAACGGCAGGCAGGAGCTGTGTTGTAATAGGCCGTAGTAATATAGTTGGCAGACCGGTAAGCATACTACTTTCACAAAAAGGAATGGATGCAACAGTTACGGTTGTTCATAGCAGAACTAAAGATATAAAAGAGATTATCAGTCAAGCTGATATAATTATTGCCGCTCTGGGTTCTCCCGGTTTTGTAAAAGCTGAAATGGTAAAAAACGGAGCTGTGGTTTTTGATGTTGGCGCTACACGTATCGTCAGCAAAGATACTAAATCGGGTTTTAAGCTTGTAGGTGACGTTGATTTCGAAAGTGTGGCTCCCAGGTGCTCTTACATAACGCCTGTTCCCGGAGGAGTAGGACCAATGACAAGAGTGTCGTTATTGCGTAATACTCTTATTGCTGCAAAAAGAGATTAAATTTTCAGGCGGATTGCTTCTATTTTGAAGAAAAATCCACACCTGTGAAATAGAGATCAAATCCGCCTTTACCACCGGGTCTGTTAGACGAAAACATTAGGAATTTATTAGTAAAATCACGATTATAACCAATAACAGGCCTGTATTCATCATCGGAGGTGTTTATACCGGGCCCCATATTCTTAGGTGAATTCCATTTCCCATTCTTAAAAATCGAATAATATAGGTCATAACCTCCGGAACCGCCCGGCCTGTTGGATGTAAAAACCATTACATTTTTGTAAATAAACGGACATTTATCATCATAAGAACTATTTATACTATCAGCTTTAACAGGTAAAGCATAATCAAGATTAAACCACGATGACAGATCTTTGTCTTCAGGTTTGCTAAGGGAATAAATATTAAAGTCTCCATCCTTATTTGATGAAAAATATGCCGTATCCTGAGTGAAATTAAAGCAGATATAAGCATCATCCGATCCGGTATTCATAAGTTTGATCGGGAATGGACCTGATACGTCAGGCACATCAGAACCTGCTACAGGCTCGTTTTTAAGAAAATATAAATCGAGGTTTCCTGAAGAGTTTACCGAGGAGAGCAAAAGATATTCAAATCCATCAACAGTACTGAATAAGCGGTATGGTCCGAAATCATTTCCATCGGTTTTTGCCTTACTGATTAATTTGTCAAGGAACACATCGTTTGTCATCTGAGATCCAAATCCAAAAACACCAGTAGTCTGATCGAAAGTAAAAGAGATACTTGCCTGTTCAAGATCAAATTGTCCGCCAGAGCTTTCCCTGTTGCTTGAAAATATTATAGGCAAAGTTTCACCAACCTGATACAATGCGATGTTGTAATCATCGTACTGAGTATTGATATCAGCAATATTTATGACTGTGTCGGGAAAAGTGCCAAGTGGATATTTTATGGGATTTTCAGTTTTTTTACAAGCAATAAAAAAAGACGACAGGAATAAAAAACTATATACTACTGATATAAGACTAAAATATCCCGGTTTTTTCATGTAGATGCATTTTAAGGAATGTATCAATACAAATATATTAATATAAAATGAAAAACCGGGAGGTCGCCCGGTTCTTCGAAGATAGAATTTAGGTTAATTCTAGGGTAAATAGGGTATATTTTTTTAAGAAATATCGTTTTTACAGATAATAGATGAGTATTTTGCACGTCAGGTTGCGTCATATTTGCAAAAAAAATAAATAATTATGTATTTAATTTGTACTTACTTGTTTGTCAAATGGTTAAAAAAAAATAAAAATGTTAATAATTGAGGATGCCTGTCAACCGCCTTCTTAAAAATAGTATTAATTTTGTAGTCATATTTTTGTGAGTCATGGAAGAAGATAAATATGGGTTTTCCTACGAGGAAGAGGTGAAACATGCAGTACAGAAGTTTGAGAGGATGCGGAAAAATAATGAAAATTATTTTTTTGATGTTATTGAATTTGAAACAATTATAGATTACTATATTGAGAGTAATAACTCTATTAAGGCTTTTGAAGCTGCAACATTAGCAAGTGAACAACATCCAAATTCAGTTTCCATACAATTGAGAAAGGCCAGGGTTTTGCTCGATAAAGGAAGGGCGGTTGAGGCGTTAAGGCTTCTTAAGAAACTGGAAAGTATTGAACCGGGTAATCATGAGATTTATATTGCAAAAGGTACAGCCTATGGCATGCTTGGAGATATCCAGGGGGCAAAAAAAATGTTTGATTATTCCTTAACCCTCGATACAGAGGATGTGGAAAATATTCTTTTTGCAATTACATCGGTTCTGCAAAACCTTAATTATTATGAGCATCTGATTCCTTATATGGAAAAGCTCATTGAAATGGAGCCTGAATTCAAAGCTCATCTTTACGATATGGCATATGCCTACGAAAAGATTGAGGATTATGAAAACAGCATCAGATACTACCTTAAATATCTCGATGAAGAACCTTTTTCAGACAGTGCCTGGTATAACCTCGGGATAATATATAACAAGCTTGAATCATATGAAAAAGCAATGGAAGCTTATGATTATGCCCTTGCTATTAATTCTCAGAATACTTTTGCGATTTTTAATAAAGGAAATATTCTGAGTAATCTTGAAAGGTATGCAGATGCTATTCCTGTTTATCACGAATACCTTGAAAATGAGCCTGAAAGCTTTGAAGCTATGACATATCTTGCCGAATGTTATGAAAAGGTAGGTGAGGTTATCATGGCACGCAAATATTATCAGGAAGCTATTGATCTTGCTCCCGAATTTGCTGATCCATGGTTCGGACTTGGAGTCATTGCCTTAAATACCGGAAATACTGACGATAGCCTTATTTATTTCAGGAAAGCTGTACGTCTCGATGATGAGAATCCCGAAATCTGGTACCTGCTTGGAAAAGCACATTATTCCAAAGGCGAGAAAAAAGCGTCTTTAAGATGTTTCAGGGAAGCACTTAAACTCGATTCATATTATGATGAGGTATGGGTGGATCTGGGTTCGCTGATTCTGAAAGACGGCTTGGCTCTCAAAGCACTGCCATACCTCGAGCACGCGTATAAAGTAACAGGCGATGTTCCTGGAATCAACTATCTTCTTGCTGCATTTTATCTGAATACCGGCAATGCTGAAAAAGCTTATCGACACCTTTCTTCTGCACTGAAACTAGATAAAGAACTCTTTTCTGAGTTTGAAGATATATTTCCTCATAAGCTTTTCACGCGAAAGATTAAAAAACTTCTCGAGAGTAACGATCTCATCTGATTTTTATTAAAACTAACTGACATATGACAAAATTTCTTCCGTTTATACCTGAAAGGCCATTAAAGCCAAGAAATTCAGGTATCACGATGGTTATGGATAAAGGACTCAGTATACGGGAGGCAGAAGACTTTATGTCTGTCGGCAGCGAGTACACAGATTTTGTTAAACTTGGATTTGGTACCTCTTTAATAACTCCGGGTTTTGAAAAAAAGATAGCCATATATAAGAATGCCGGTTGCATTCCTTATTTTGGAGGTACTCTGTTTGAAGCATTTGTTGTAAGAAATATGTTCAAAGAGTTTATCGATTTTCTTGATAAATATGAAGTGGACCTGGTTGAGGTATCTGACGGGTCGTACGACCTTGAACATAAAAGGAAGCTGGAATATATTGCAAGGCTTGCGGAAAGAGGAACTGTTATTTCGGAGGTGGGTTCTAAGAAAAAGTATGTTGTCTACACTCCCGATGAATGGGTTGCTATGATGAAAACTGAATTAAAAGCAGGATCTGTTAAGGTAATTGCCGAGGCACGTGAATCGGGCACCGTCGGAATATATAATGAAGATGGCTCAATAAATAATGAGATAATATGTGGAATTGCTGAACATGTTAAGCTTGAAAATGTAATTTGGGAAGCACCTTTAAAATCTCAGCAGGCCTGGTTCATCAAAAATTTCGGAGCAAATGTAAATCTTGGCAATATAGCTCCACACGAGATAATTCCACTTGAATCACTACGGCTTGGCCTTCGCGGTGATACCTTTTTTCAGTTTCTTCCGGAAGAATTAAAACAGTAACAAATACTTACTCGTTCATAAGGCTAATAAAACAACCAACTGAAAATGAGAAAATATGGTCTCATTGGATATCCTCTAGGACATTCTTTTTCTAAAAAATACTTTACTGAAAAATTTATAGCTGAACATATCAACGATTGTTCTTACGAGAATTACCCTTTAAAAAATCTTGATGAAATTCAGGAATTACTTGGTTCAGATAAGCACCTTGCTGGATTGAATGTTACAATACCTTACAAGTCGGAAGTTTTAAGGTTTCTTGATTCTATAGAAGCTGAGGCAGCTGAAATCGGAGCCATAAATGTCATAAAAATAAAGAGGTTAGCGGGAAAAATTACACTTCACGGATATAATAGCGATGTTACCGGGATACGTGATTCTCTTCTTCCGTTCATGAAAGATAAGGTAAGGAATGCGCTGGTTTTGGGGACAGGTGGCAGTTCAAGAGCTGTTTGTCATGTGCTTAAAAAATTCGGATTAAATGTCGATCTGGTCTCGAGAGAAAGAAAACCAGGCGTTCTGCAGTATTCTGATATTGATTCAAACATTATTAGCCGTACCCAACTGATAATAAATACTACTCCTCTGGGAATGTTCCCCGATACAGAAGGAAAACCTGATATAAATTACGGTTATCTGAATAATACTCACATTTTGTTTGATCTTGTTTATAATCCTGAGCTTACGGCTTTTTTAAAAATGGGAGCAGAGCGTGGATGCTCTACTATAAGTGGCATCAGAATGCTGTTTTCCCAGGCTGAAAAATCGTGGGAAATCTGGAATAATGACAGTATGTAAGTGGTTAAGAAAGATCTCAACCCGTCCTTGCCTTTTACAGGTACTTGTCTATGATTTCCATCACTTGTTTTATCCTGATGGGTTTTGACAGATACCCATCGCAACCTGCTTCCTCAGCTTCCTGTTTATCAGTTATCATCGCATATGCCGTCTGCGCGATTATTGGCAATTCGGGTCTGAAAGTTTTAATCAATCTGGTTGCTTCATACCCGTTTAAAAGAGGCATCTTAATATCCATCAATACGAGGTTAATTGAAGGATCATTTTCGCACATTTTTACCGCTTCGCGACCATCTTTTGCCCATAATACCTTAAAATTCTTTCTTGTTAGTAAAATTTTTAAAAAGTCAAAGTTAGAGGGTTCATCTTCAGCGATTAATATTGTTTTGCCGGTATAGTTATTTGTCATGGTCACTTCATTATCCTCTTTATTAGTAACATTTTCAATATCATCAGGCAAAGCAGGAAGAGTAAAATAGAAGACTGATCCTTTATCAGGTTCAGACTCTACCCATATTTTCCCCCCAAGTATTTCTACCATTTTTTTGGCAATAGACAGACCAATACCCATGCCTCCGAATTTCCGGGTATGCGTATCATCAATTTGTCTGAATATATTAAAAATAGTTTCGTGGTATTTTTTGTCTATGCCAATCCCTGTATCTTTAACGTAGAACAGAAACCAATTATTTGCGGTATCTTTTTTTTCAGTGAACCCGAATTCGATAGATCCGCTTTTGGTGAATTTAAATGCATTCCTTAACAAATTTAGAAGAACCTGCTTAAGTTTACGGCTATCCGTAACCATATACATTGGGTTTTCTGTATTCCCCGAGAGGATAAATTCGATTCCTGTTTTGTTCTCTATTATTCTTTCACCATGGATAATACCCTTTATTTCCTTCAATAACTCCGTTATCTCAGTATTCTCATAATTAATTTTTATCTGTCCTGTTTCAATCATCGTAGTATCAAAAATATCCTCAACAAGACTCAGCAGATGTTGTCCGCTTTTTAATATAATACTACAATAGGAGGGAGTATCCTTGTCGGGGCCCGTTTCAACCATGAGACTGGAAAAGCCAATTATAGCATTTAGCGGAGTCCTTAGCTCATGAGACATATTAGTAAGAAAAGCGGACTTAAGCCTGTCGCTTTCTTCAGCTTTTTCTTTAGCATGAATAAGTTCAAGTTGTGCCTTTTTCCTTTCTGTAATATCTACTGCAATTCCAATGAGTGCAACAGAATTGCCATTTTCATCTTTTATCTGATAAGACGATAGCTCTATCGGGAATTCAGATCCATCTTTCCTTACATTTACTAACTCTCCCGTCCATCCACCACTAATTGTATCTTCTAATATTGTCTCAGTGAGATATTTAATGTTAGAAGAACCTCTTAGAATGTTTATATCTTTTCCTATTATTTCTTCTTCACTATAGCCATAAGTTTTACAGAATGCTTTGTTAACAAAGATAATTTTGTTCTGATAATCAGTGATTGAAACACACTCACCTATGCTCTCCAGTGCTCTTGAGAGTGTGAGCATTCTTTCCTGTGATTGCTTCTTTTCAGTTATATCATTTGAAACCGAAAGAATTCCGGGTGTTCCATCAGGTAAAATGATAAGTGTTTCATAAAGAGCTACTGTACAATAAGTTCCATCTTTTCTTAGATTTTTAACTTCATGAATGATAGTTTTCCCTGAGAGAATATTTGAAATATTATTCTCAATTTCACCTTCTTTCTCAGGAGCGGCAAATAATCTGATGTTTTTACCAATCACTTCATTTCTGGAATAACCCAGAGTTTCACAAAAAGAGGTATTAACCTCAATGACTGTACCTTTTTCACTGATAAGTATTATACCGGCGGGAGATAATTCAAACATTATCCTGAACCTTCTTTCGCTCTCAATCAGCGTTTTTTCAACAGCTTTTCTTTTCCTTTCTTCCTTCAGTACATTGCTTGCTTTTAAAGAAAGATAAAAGTAAGTTATCAATACAAGGATGATAAGGGCAATAAGGATATATAAACGGTTTCTGAATGAAGTGAGTTTCGCATATACCTCTTCTTCAGGTGTAAAAATAAGAATGGTCCAGAAGGTATTACCCAGTGGTACCCTGTAAAAGGCTGCCAGGGTTTTCGTAAGGCCTTTTTCACTTTTTTTATTTGAAGCTGTGTAACATACTGAAGTGCCTTCAGTTTCCTTTGAGAATTTATCAATAAGATCTAATACAGTAGGAAAGTACTTATAAATTTCTTTTACCGATTTCCCTGTCTCAATATCGGAGGGGCTGAATAATTCTATTCCGACCTCACTGATCAAACTGCCGTAGCCTCTTACTCCTGTCCTGATATTTTCAACAAATCGTTTTCCGAGTCTATCAATGGGAATTAAAATTGCGAGGCTGCCCTGATAAACACTATCTTTCATAATTGGAACATGATATGCAATTGCACGGAACCCTTGTACAGATGTAAAAACATCACTTACTGTCGGCTTCTGGCTCTCAATTACTTTCATAACATGCTTCTGATTAGAAATATCTGTTCCAATAGAAGCATTACTAAAAGGATAGGTATATTTGAGAATTCCCTTCGAGTCAACTAACGAAATAGCTTCTATCTGATCAGAATGACTTAAATAAAAGTCTGATAATAAACTTCTTCCCTGATCATTAAGTTCTGAAACATATTTAAGTTTAGATAAGAATGTCAGCTCTCTCTGGTAATAAATAAAAAAGCTTTCAATGCCTCTGGAAGCTTGTTTTGCCAGTGCAAACTGTTGAAAATTAAACTCATTCAAAGTCCTGTCCTTTACATCCTTATAAGCAGAATAAAACAGGTATGAAAGAGCGACCAATATTATTGGTACCGGTAGAAACCTTCTAATGAGCTTCATGATTTCACTCAGGTAAATATTCTTTTAACAGGTTGATATGGGACAAATATCAAGTAAAATTCTAAGGAAAGCTACTGTATATATAAAATTTACCGTTTTTGGCTTTTTCTTCTCATCCAATAGCGTGGATCGCATTCGATGCACTCCTGTTTCCAGTAACCTGGAGTCACAAAAGCGCCTTCCCTGGTTTTCAATTGACGTTCATAGATTGCGAAAACAGGATTAAAAACAAGATCAGTCACACCAATTGTATATTTTACTTCTTCGCCGGGAACCTCTGAGGCTTCCTTCATCTCTTTTATTTCCAGGTTATTGAAGCTTAAAAGATCGCTCAGAAAGGCACTCCGCTCGAGTGTGGCACCTGTCTCAATAATGGTACAACGTATACCATCTATCTCTCCTATAATATGTTTTACATTATTTATAGCCATATCATGTAATTTTATCTTGTTGTCTCCAGTCTTGGCTTCATCACTGTTCCTGGTGTCTTCTGATCAGATACCGAAACTCAGATTCCTTATTGCTTCAAAGATAATACTTGCAAACCCTGTGATGACAATGCCTGCTACACAAATTCCCAGGGCAAACCTTGTATAGAAATCACTTTTAAAAGCGGCAATTGGATTCTCACTCTTGTTGATAAACATTGCCTTCACAACAAGGAGATAGTAAAATAATGAAATGATTGTATTAAGAACTGCAATAAGAACCAGAAGATAGAATCCTTTCTGCGCGGCACCTGTGAATAAGAAAAACTTTCCGAAAAAACCTGCAACAGGCGGGATCCCTGCCAAAGAGAACAATGCCAGAGTCATAATCAGGCTTAGCTTCGGATTGGTATGATAAAGACCATTATAGTCGTCAATATTTTCTTTTCCTGTTGCATTGGAAATAGCTATTACCACACCGAAAGCTCCCAGATTTGAAAAAATATAAACAAGGACATAATAAATAACAGATGCCATACCAAGCTGATTTCCACCAATCAATCCAAGAAAGATATACCCTGCCTGCGATATTGACGAAAAGGCAAGAAAGCGTTTAAGATTCTGTTGTCTGATAGCAAAAAGATTACCTATAGTCATCGTTAGTATGGAGGTCACAAAAATTGTTTTCTGCCAGGTCGCCACGATAACAGGAAATACAGTAAAGAGTATAATCATCAGTATAAATACAGCAGCCCCTTTAGAAATAACGGAGAGATAGGACGTTATGTTTACAGGAGCGCCTTCATAAACATCAGCTGTCCAGAGATGAAATGGTACGATTGATATTTTGAACGCCATTCCGGCAAAAAAGAATATAAAGCCGAGTATCTGGAGATTGTTATTATGAAACAACCCGGATACTTCGTTGAAGTACATAGAACCTGTAGTTCCATAAATCATTGATAAACCATACAAAAGAACACCAGAAGATAATGCAGAGGAGAGGATAAGCTTTATACCTGCCTCAGCAGATTTGTTTTTGTAACGGTCGAAAGCAGCAAGAGCGGCTATTGGAATTGTAGCAAGTTCAATACCTATATAAAAGATTAAAAAATGACCGGCTGAGATCATGAGATTCATTCCCACAAGAGTTGATATGAGCAATATGAAGTACTCGCTTACTTTGCTGGAATTTTCTTTTTTATTTAGCCAGGTAACCGACTGAATAAATACGAGCAATGCACCTATATTAAGAATATTTTTCATAATAAGACGTGTTCCCGATGAAACATACATCCCACCGAATAATTCTCCGGCAGGTGAAGGCAGAAACCCCACAGCTGTTATAATCCCCATCAGGATTATTGAAAACAGACTGATCCTGCTCTTTTTTTCAGGGTTCCCGAATATTTCGGCAATTAATACAAGAAGTGCTGCTGCAATTAGCAACAATTCATGACGCATTATTAAAAAAGTACCTGAGCTCATATTATAATATTATCCAAAACATTTATAAACAGACAGATCAAAATGGGTTAAGAGCGATAATTTTGTCAATAATAGGATGAAGGCTTGTTCCAATCATTGATGATAGCCAGAAAGGTGCCAACCCGATTGCCGCTACTGATCCAATCAATGTGACAACAGAAATCTTTTCAAACCATCTTGCATCGGGAAGATGTTCAAAATGCTCATTTGTAGTAGGTCCGAGCAACAGAATTGCGATAACCCTTAATACATAAACCGCGGTAATGACAATGGAAGAGACAGCCAGTATGGTTACTATACGATAAAAGAGTTCGGGATGCTGGAAAGCGCCTACGAAGATAGTCGCCTCAGCAACAAAGCCACTTAATCCGGGAAGTCCCAGAGAAGCCAGACCTGCAATTACATAACAAACACCCAAAAATGGAATAATTTTCATCAATCCGCCCATTTCATATATTATCCTGGTATGTGTACGGCCGTAAAGCATGCCTATAAGTGCGAAGAACAATGCTGTCATCAGACCATGGGAGATCATCTGGATTATTGCACCGTTCATAGCTGTCTGGTTCATCATAAGCACAGCGAAAAGTACTAATCCACAATGGCTGACTGAAGAATAGGCATTGATATATTTAAGATCTTTCTGGGCAATTGCTCCGAATGCTCCGTAAACGACACTTATAGAGGTAAGTATGATAAATATCCATGATAATTCATGAGCAGCTTCAGGCATCAGGAATATAGCCACCCTGAAAGCTCCATAACCGCCAAGTTTCATAAGTACGCCGGCATGTAGCATCGATACGGCTGTTGGAGCAGAAGCATGACCGTCGGGCGACCATGTGTGAAAAGGAAATAATGCACCAAGAACTCCGAAGCCAACGAACGTCAATGGGAAAAATATTCTCTGGGCAGGCAGAGGGATAACTACCTTTGAGATCTCAAGTATATTAAATGTAAGACGATTTGCATCAGGCGATGAGTTAAAATAAATTCCCAACAGGCCTACAAGCAGAAGCGCTGACCCACCCATAAGCATAAGAGTAAGTTTCATTGCAGAATACTCTTTCGGACCGGTACCCCAGATTCCTATCAACAGGTACATTGGTATAACCGCGAGTTCATAAAAAAGGAACATTGTAAAGAGATCGATGGATATGAAAAATCCAAAAACACCTGTGGCCAGGAGAATGAGAGATACGAAAAACTCTTTTCTGAGAAACTCAACTTCCCATGAAGCGAAGATTCCGGCAAAAACTACCAGTGATGTAAGTGCTATCATTGCAACAGATATCCCATCGACACCAACCGAATAATGAATATTAAGGCTTTTAAACCATAAATAGTCTTTTACAAACAGCATTTCATCGCTATTGCCTGCATGACGTGCAGAAAGATAAAGAAATACCAGAGTGCCTGCCATTAATAACTGAAGACCCATTCCAAAAGCAGAGACCACACGAACCTGACGGGTATCTTTTAAAAGCAGGATGGCAGTGATAGTTAAGACTGGAATTACAACAAACAGAGATAGAATATCCATAATTATTTGACTTTTTCTGAATTTTTGATTATTTCCACAGGTAAATAAATAAAACCGCCAGCATTATAGCACCGGTGATGAAAACAAAAGCATATTTCTGTAACTGTCCCGATTGAAATCCTCTTATTCTGAAAGATACACCCTGAGTTACACTGGCAATAGTATTCATTGTGGCATCAACAACATGACGGTCGAACCAGGCAACAGGCACTGCTATATATCTGAAGATGATCTTTTTTGTAACAAACAGATAGAGTTCATCAATATAAAACTTATTATAGGCCCATTTGTAACTATATTTAAACATTGCGGCCAGCTTATCGGGAATAGTGCTCTCTCTTCTGTACATTATGTAAGCAATCCCTATCCCGAGTAAACCAATCAGTACCGAGGGTATTGCTATAACCAGGTTTATCCCGGTTTCAAGGATTTTACCATCGGAAGTAACAAGCTTATTAAAAGGAATAAATCCTGAAACTGCAGCCCCAATGGCAAGTATAATTAATGGAATGGTCATTGTTGCAGGAGCCTCATGTGGAGTATGTTGATACTGGGTATCTTTTCCCCAGAAAATACTGAAGTAAATCCTGAACATGTAAAAAGCAGTAATGCCAGCCACAGCGTATTCAACAGCAAAAAGAAATTTATTGCTCTGGAATGCTGCAGCCAGAATTTCATCTTTACTGAAGAAGCCTGAGAAAGGGGGTATGCCTGATATAGTAAGACAGGCTATTAAGAAAGTTATATGAGTGATAGGCAGGTATTTACGGAGACCTCCCATGTCAGTCATGTAATTGCTGTGAACAGAATGTATTATTGCACCTGCTCCAAGAAAGAGTAATGCCTTGAACATGGCATGTGTAAAGAGATGGAACATCGATGCCATATATCCCAGACCCGTTTCTCCTCCATATTTTGCCACTCCAAGTGCGAGCATCATATATCCTATCTGCGACATCGTGGAGTATGCCAGAACCCTCTTGATATCCGTCTGAGTACAGGCTATTACAGCTGCAAAGAGTGAGGTAAAAGCACCAACATAAGCAACAACGTCAAGAGCAACGGGTGCAGAAATTGCATATATCGGGAACATTCTTGCAACAAGATAAACGCCAGCAACAACCATAGTTGCAGCATGTATAAGCGCCGAGACAGGAGTAGGACCTTCCATTGCATCAGGAAGCCATATATGGAATGGAAACATGGCTGATTTACCGGCACCACCCAAAAACACGAATATCATCGACCATGTCATTACCGAAAGGCCGAGAAATCCTATACTGCTACCCTGCGAAATGGCTGCTCCGGAAGGATTGGTAAGCGAAATAAAATCAAATGTTTTGGTATTAAAAGATAAAATCAGGATACCGATAAGAAATCCAAGATCGGCAAATCGTGTAACTATGAATGCTTTTTTTGAAGCCCTTACTGCTGAAGGCTTCTGATAATAGAATCCTATAAGTAAGAAGGATGATACACCTACAAGTTCCCAGAAGATATACATCTGGAAAATGTTCGTTGCCAGAACCAATCCCAGCATGGAAAAACTGAACAGTGACAAAAACGAGTAGAATCGTTCAAATCCTTTCTCACCCTTCATATAGCCAAGGCTGTAGATATGTACCATAAAAGAAACAGTAGTTACAACAATAAGCATCATAACCGAAATAGGGTCGAGCAAAACCCCCATATCAATATGAAGCTTATCGGTGAACTGAAGCCATGTAAAATTTAAGGCAGTTATTTTCTGGAATGCTCCATCTATCTTTTCACTCGTAAAAAAATATTTGTAGGCTGTCAGATAAGACAGAAATGTAATTATGCCCAGGCCAAACGTCCCAAGCAATCCTGAAAGTTTTGCTTTAAGCTTATGCCCTGCCAGGCCAAGCAGAAGAAACATCAAAAATGGCAGCAGGAGAATCCAAATTGTATAGCTGAAATTTATCATTTTTATAGCTTCCTATTATTTGAACAATCAGAATTTCATTTCATTAACATCTTCAACATTAATAGTTGTAAACCGCCTGTAAATATTAATTATTATGGCAATTGCAACGGCAGCCTCTGAAGCAGCGACAGCGATAATAAACAGACTGAAGAACATACCTTCCAGTTTGTTAGGATATAGAAACCGGTTGAAAGCCATGAAATTAATATTAACCGAATTTAAAATCAGTTCCACCGACATGAGGATTGTTATCAGATTCCGGCGTGTCAGAAATCCGTATACTCCGGTGAAAAACATTACTGTTGCCAGAATTAAGAAGTATTGAAGAGGTATTCCAGAGTTCATATTATTCCTGATTTATATTTGGTAATTCTGTTGGTTTTGGCGCTCCTTTTTTTGCGACTACAATTGCGGCTATCATTGCAGCAAGAAGTAAGATTGAAATCACTTCAAAGGGAAGTACATACCCGTCATAATTAACTGATAGCAGACTACTCCCTATTAATTTCATAGTCACCTCTTTAGCCGCCTCAGTGGTTGCAGAAAAATTATAATCAAGAATTGTTATAATCGAAAGTGTAGCTCCAGCCAGAGCAGCAATAGCCGAGAATATGTTCTTCTTCAAACCCGAAGATTCAAATTTCTGGCTTATATGACTTGTCAGAAGGATTGAAAAAATGATCAGTACTACAATACCACCAGCATATAGAGAAAGCTGAACGGCGGCAAGAAACTGATAATTAAGCATGAAATAAAGTCCTGAAGTGGATACAAGCACGAACAGAAGATACACTGCAGCTCTTAAGATCCTGCGGCTCGTAACCGTCAGAATTGAAAAGATAACAATCATTGCAGAGAAAAGGACAAACATTATCTGATTAGCAGCCATTACTCAACTCCTTTCATTAATTGTGAACCCGGTTTATTTAATGTTTTTATAAGCAATGCCCTGTTGAAAACAGCATGTTCAAATTTCTGACTAAAAGCAAGTGCATTAGATGGACAGGTCTTGACACACAGGCCACAAAAAGTGCACATGCTTAACCTGTAAATATGTTTATCAATAGCTTTCTTTTTTTTGCCATCTTCTGTAATGATTGTCTTAGAGATTATTTCGATAGTACCATTCGGACAGTTTAATTCACAAATGCCACAGCCTGTACATTTGTGTTCATTTTTTTCATTATGAGGCATGACCACTTCACCTTTGAAACGGTCAAACATCACCAGGTCTTTCCTGTTTGACGGGTATTTCTGAGTCACAATCGTACTTGGCCTGAAAAAGTAAGATCCGGTCACTTTCATACCTTTTAGAAGTGACCAGACACCAAATATTATTTCTTTCAGATAATTTATTATACTTCTCATTCAGAGATAGATATTTAACGTTATTTACAATTAAAAATGCCAGCCCATCAGGACTATAAATGCCATAATCAATACATTAACCAGGTTTATCGGCAGCAGGTATTTCCATTCAAGAGTAAGCAGCTGATCGATTCTCAAGCGAGGGAAAGTCCATTTAAACCACATCATAATAAAGATTACAAAGAATGTTTTTCCAATATACCATATAAAAGGTGGAATGAAATCCATTATATGATTGAAACCTTCCCAATGACCAACATGAAATGGCATCCAGCCGCCTAGAAAAACAGTTGCAGCAATAGATGCAACAATAAACATGTTGATATATTCAGCAAGAAAGAAGAAGGCGAATTTTATTCCGGAATATTCGGTATGGTATCCTGCTGTCAGTTCAGATTCCGCTTCTGCAAGGTCAAAAGGACCTCGGTTAGTTTCAGCAGTGCTCGATATGAGAAAAATTATAAAAGCTAAAAATGCCGGAATATGGCCCTTAAAAATAAACCAGCCATCTCTTTGAGCTTCCACAATTACAGATAGCTGCATTGACCCGGCAAGTATAACAATTGTAATGAGTGCCAGACCAACTGATAGTTCATAACTTACTATCTGGGCTCCGCTGCGCATTGCGCCGATCAAAGAATATTTGTTATTGCTTGACCATCCTGCAAGAAGTACTCCGATAACTCCCATTGCGGAAACAGCAATAACATATAATACACCTATATTCAAATCAACTGCCTGTAACCCTTTTGCAAAAGGAATAGCCGCAATAGCCATAAATGATGCAATAATAACAATAAAAGGAGCAAGGTTAAAGAGGAAACCATCGGCATTTTTTATAGGTACAAGTTCTTTGAAAAGCAGTTTAAACAAATCCGCTATTGTCTGGAAAATTCCGAAAGGCCCCACTCTGTTTGGACCGAGTCTGTTCTGCATAAAGGCACATACTTTTCTTTCTGCATAAACCAGAAAGAGTCCGACAAGTGCGTAGAAAAGCAGAATTAATACTCCTATTATAAGCAGTTCCATGATGGTAGTCCAGAACGGCGACATGGCATTATGAAGGCTTTTGTCGATCCATTCTGTCAGAGCGGAAAAGTCATAGACGACCTTCCACCAAGGAACTGAAAGCGCTGTTACTGATTTATTTATTACAATATCGAGCAGCATATATTTATTTTTTATCTTTTAACTTTTGTCTTTTTACTTTTATCTCTTGCCCCGTGCCCTGTGCTTATGCTCTGTGCTCTGTGCCCTGTGCTCAGTGCCCATCAACCTACCTGTCAATATCAGGTATGATAAGATCGAGTGAACCTCCAATAGCTACAAGATCGGCAATTTTAAATCCGCGTGAAATATGGTCAAGTACAGACAGATTGCAGAAGTTGGGCGATCTGAATTTTACGCGGTAGGGATTCTTATTCCCGTCACTGATTACAAATACTCCCAGCTCACCACGCGCAGTTTCAACCCTCTGATAATATTCTCCTTCCGGCAATTTTATGACAGGTTTCATTTTCACCGTGAACGGTCCTTCAGGGATATTATCTATCAGTTGCTCAATTATATTCATAGATTCTCGCATCTCTTCAATACGGGCAATATACCTGCTGAATGTATCGCCTTCGGTTAACAATACCTCATTAAAATGTACACGGTCGTATGCGCTGTATGGTTCGTGTTTCCTGACATCGCATGAGAATCCGGATGCTCTTCCTGAGGGACCTGTTATTCCAAATGATATTGCATCTTCTTTCGTCAGTTTTCCAATCCCTTTGCTTCTTTCATGAAAAATAACATTACCCGATAACAGCTGATCATACTCAGGTAAAATTTTTCTGAAGTATTTTATAAAATCTTTTACCCTTTTCTGAAAATTTGGGTGTATATCGTACATCAATCCGCCCGGACAACTGTAACTTACTATCATTCGTCCCCCACAGGTCTCTTCGAAGATATCAAGAACTTTCTCCCTGTCGCGTAAACCGTAGAAGAAGCAGGTAAGTCCTCCGAGATCCATACCAAAACTGGCCCACCATAGCTGGTGCGACTGGATCCGTGTGAGTTCCGACATAATAGTGCGGATCACTTTTATTCTGTCAGGTATATCTACCTCAAGAGCCTTTTCAACATTCAGACAAACCGCTTCATTATTTATATGAGCCGAAAGGTAATCCATGCGGTCGGTAAGATGTATTATCTGAGGATAAGTGATACTCTCGCACATCTTTTCAATTCCACTGTGTATGTAGCCAACATGTGGTTGTACACTCTGTACCATTTCACCTTTAAGTGAAACAAGAAGTCGAAGCACTCCATGCGTGGATGGATGCTGAGGCCCCATATTTATAAAGTATTCCTGTAATTCGTCAGGAGTTGCGATTTTTTCCTTTTCTTCCATAAGTTACTTCGTAACGATATTTACATCATCAACATAGTCCTTCCTTAAGGGGAACCCCCATGAATTATCAAGAAATAGTCTGCGAAGGTCAGGGTGATTTTTAAATTTAATTCCTAAGAGATCATATACTTCCCTCTCATGGAAATCGGCTGCATGCCAGATATCCGCTACTGAATCGAGTATAGGATTCTCCCTGTCGCTGGTACGGGTTTTTAAAACAACACTATGATCATATATGGTAGACCGCAGGTGATATATAACTCCCAGATCAGCCCCATAGTCAACACCGGTAATGCAAAACAGAAAATCAAACTGAGATTCTTCCTTTTCTCTGAGTTGTCTGGCAAGCTTATATAACAAGGAGGGAGGAACTGTCACTTCAAGATATTGATTACCTTCCTTAATCTCCAGTGCACCGGCAATTGAATTGATAAATTCGCCAAGTTGTATTTTATCCATTGATTATCAGGTTTCCTAAATTATTGGCTCTTATTTATAATCATGAGAAGCATTTCTCTCTTTGCGTGATTTGATGGTCTGGGTTTCAATCAATCGCTGTAACTGAAGCATCCCATACAACAGAGCTTCCGGACGCGGAGGACAACCGGGTACATATACGTCTACAGGTATCACATGTTCCACTCCTTTTACTACACTATACGAGTTCAGGAAGAATGGACCGCCTGATATGGCACAGGCACCCATTGCCACAACATACTTTGGTTCAGACATCTGATCGTAAAGACGCTTTAAAACCGGTGCCATTTTATGAACGATCGTTCCGGCTACAACGATCACATCGGCCTGCCGGGGACTTGCCCTGTATACTTCCATTCCGAACCTCGCAAAGTCGTGCCGGGGAGCTCCTGCAGCCATCATTTCAATACCACAACATCTGGTTGCAAAGGTCAACGGCCAGAGAGAATTTTTCCTGCCCCAGTTGATAACATCATCAACTGTGGTAAGTAATATATTGCTGCCTGATGCAGTAAGAAGATCGAGGCTTTCATTGTCCTCAAAATCTTCTCTCTTCATTCCTTTTATTCCCATATCAGCGCATGTTTTTTCCAGGCATATAATAATCCCAGACCAAGTATGAAAAAGAATATCAGTATTTCTATAAATGCTGCCATCCCTGTTTCCTTCATCACAACCGCCCAGGGAAATACAAGAACTGTTTCAACATCAAATACCAGAAATAGTATTGCAAAAAGATAATAACCAACATTAAATTGCAACCACGTAACACCCTCAGTAGGGATTCCGCATTCGTACGGTTCAAATTTTTGTGGATTTATTGATTTCGGAGCTACAATACCAGAAAATATCAAAACTAATCCTACAAAACTTGCTCCGACAAGAAAGAAAAGAATTAACCATTCATTATTCATATTTAAAATGGTATTAATTTAGGTTTAAGCCGCACAAAATTAGATTTTTTTTTCCGTTTGTGAAATTTTTAACAGATGATATAAATGATATTTATCATATATGAAAAAAATCACTGTTATTTATTTCACAGATTAGATGCATGTTACATAAAATTAGAAATAGTTAATGTTTGAAGTTTATTATGAAAATGCTAATATGATTTTTTTCATATAAAAATAGCCTTTTTATTAGTTAATTTTGTCAGATGTATTAAGGATCGTCTATACTTAGCTTTAAATAGAATACTATGAGTTCAGATGCACATCATTCCGGAATTTCCGGACTGGGAGGCGAAGTGTTGGAACACACGGAGGTTAAGGTTAGCCATTGCTATCAGTGTGGAAAATGTTCCGCCGGATGTCCTCTTTCGGAAGAGATGGATTATCCGCCGAGTGTTATAATGAGGATGTTGCAGACAGGGAACCCTGCTCTTGAAGATAAAGTACTTCGATCTTTTTCTATTTGGGTCTGTCTTACATGTGAAATGTGTTTTGCACGTTGTCCTATGAGTATTGATATTCCAAAAATGATGGATTTCCTGAGAGAAAAATCATTAAAAGAGAAGAAAGCCAATCCCAGGGCAAAAGAAATTATCGCATTTCATAAATCATTTCTCGACTCAATTAATTACACAGGAAGACTCTATGAGATCGGATTATTCGTCGATTATAAAACAAGGACGTTAAAAATTATGGACGATCTGGCTCTTGCTCCAAAAATGTTGAGGCGCGGAAAGCTGAATATAATTCCTGAGTTAATTAAGGATCGTTCAGGCATAGCAGAAATTTTCCGAAAAGCAAACAAAAAAAATAAATACTAAATATATGACTCTCGGATTTTATCCAGGTTGTTCCCTGAAAGGATCCTCTCGCGAATACGCCGAGTCGGTCCTGGCCCTTGCAAAAGCTTTTGATATTAATCTTGAGGAAATAAATGACTGGAATTGCTGCGGGGCGACTGCAGCTCATAACATGAATAAAGAACTATCTCTGGCTCTTCCTACAAGAATTCTTTCTCTTGCTGAAAAACAGGGATTGAAAGAAATTGTTGTTCCGTGCGCTGCCTGCTACAGCAGGTTGACAGTGACAAAGCATGAACTTGCTGAAGATAGCGCTCTCTGTTCAGCAGTAACAGAATCAAATGGTCTGGAATATACCGGATCGGTAAGTGTTTTAAATGTCGTTCAGTTTCTCGATAAATATATAACTCCGAACCTGGAAGGTAAGGTTGTAAAACCTTTTGACCATAAGGTTGCATGTTATTATGGTTGTCTGTTGGTCAGGCCTCACGAGATACTTAAATTTGACCGTGAAGAAGATCCTCAGTCGCTCGATACTCTCATGCTTAAGTCAGGAGCAACTCCTATTGACTGGGCATTTAAAACCGAATGCTGCGGTGCCGGACTGTCGGTTTCCAGGACAAGTTCAGTGGGAAGGCTTTCGGGGAAGATAATAGGTGATGCAAAAGATCGTGGTGCTGAAACTGTAATTGTAGCCTGCCCCATGTGTCACTCTAATCTTGATATGCGACGCGACGCAATAAACTCATATCTGGGTGAAAAAATTGATATTCCTGTGCTGTATATAACTCAGGCAATCGGCCTGGCTATTGGTCTCGACAGGAAAGAGCTCGGACTTCAGAGACATTTTGTGAAAGTAACAGTTTGATTATTAATAAGTATATCAAGCAATTATATGTCAAAAATTGGAGTATTTGTCTGTCATTGCGGAGAAAACATAAGCGCCACAGTCGATTGTGCCAGAGTGGCAGAAACGGCTGGCAATTATGATGGTGTGGCATTCAGCGTTGATTATAAATATATGTGTTCCGATCCGGGACAGAATCTGATAAAAAACGCTATAAAGGAGCAGGGACTGACGGGAGTTGTTGTTGCATCCTGTTCTCCAAGAATGCATGAACCTACATTCAGAAAAGCATGTGCAGAAGCTGGTTTGAATCCTTTTATGTGCGAGATGGCTAACCTGAGGGAACATTGTTCCTGGGTACATGAGAAAGGTGAGGCGACAACCGAAAAAGCAATCGATCTGGTAAGGATTCTTGTTGAAAAGGTAAAATATAATCATTCATTAAATGAAATAAAGGTGCCGGTTACAAAAACGGCGCTTGTAATAGGCGGTGGCATTGCAGGAATACAAGCCAGTCTGGATATTGCCAATACAGGTCATAAAGTGATACTTATCGAGAAAGATCCTTCGATAGGGGGCCATATGTCGCAATTATCGGAAACTTTCCCTACACTCGACTGCTCACAGTGTATTCTGACACCAAGGATGGTGGAAGTAGCTCAGCACCCGAATATCACTTTGTATACCTATGCGGAACTTGAAAGCCTCGAAGGATTTATCGGTAACTTCAAAGCAAAAATTAGGAGGAAATCAAAAAGCATAGATGAGAAGCTTTGTACAGGCTGCGGACTTTGCACAACAAAATGTCCCGTTAAAAAGATCCCAAGTGAATTCAATGAAGGACTCGGGAAACGCACTGCAATTTATGTCCCCTTTCCGCAGGCTGTTCCAAATAAACCTGTAATAGACAGAGCCAATTGTACTTATTATATTAAAGGGAAGTGTAAGGTTTGCGAAATTGTTTGCCCTACCGGGGCAATACGTTTTGATCAGGAAGATCAGATTATGGAAGTTGAAATCGGGGCGATTGTCATTGCTACAGGATTTACTGTAAAACAGCCTGATTTCTTTCCTGAATATGGCTACGGCAAATTCCCCGATGTCATTACCGGACTGCAGTTTGAGCGGCTTGCTTCTGCCTCCGGACCCACACTTGGGGAGATAAGGAGGCCATCTGATGGGAAGATACCTGAGAAGATAGTATTTCTGGCTTGTGCCGGTTCGCGCGATCCTGCAAAAGGAATACCTTATTGTTCCAAGATATGCTGTATGTATATTGCAAAACATGCTATGCTTTATCAGCATAAAGTACATGGAGGAAAGTCATACGTATTCTACATGGATATAAGGGCAGGAGGGAAGCAGTATGAAGAATTTGTGAGAAGGGCAATTGAAGATGACGGTGTAAATTATGTTCGTGGCAGGGTTTCAAGAATATACGAGAAGAATGGCAAATTGATTGTAGCCGGTGTCGATACTCTTCTGAATGCTATGCCGGTGGAGATCGATGCCGATATGGTTGTTCTTGCAACTGCAGGGGTAGCAAATGAAGGCGCCGAAGAACTGGCACAGAAATTACATGTCTCTTACGATCCGTATAAATTTTTTGCAGAAGCCCATCCAAAGCTGAAACCGGTGGAGACAAATACAGCCGGTATCTTTCTGGCAGGTGCATGCCAGGCACCTCGCGATATCCCTGAATCAGTCGCTATGGCTTCGGGAGCTGCAGTTAAAGTAGCTGCCCTTTTCTCCAAAGACGAACTAACCCGGGAACCCATAATTGCTGTTGTTAACCGACAGGCGCCTCCGGTATATTCATCGTGTGTCGGATGTTTCCTCTGTGTTTCTGCATGTCCGTATCAGGCAATAGAGAAGGAAGAAATAAAAAACAGAAATGGTGAGGTAATAAAATCGATCGCAAAAGTCAATCCTGGTCTGTGCCAGGGATGTGGCACCTGCGTTGCATTCTGCAGGACGAAATCAATAGATATACAGGGTTATACAAATGAACAGATGTATACCGAAGTTATGGCTTTATTAAATGAATATTAATATTTAGTGTTGATGGCTGAATTCGAACCAAAAATTGTTGCATTTGTCTGCAACTGGTGCACATATGCAGGTGCAGACCTCACCGGTACCAGCCGTATCAAATATGCTTCCAATGTCCGCATTATCAGGTTTCCCTGTACCGGAAGAATAGATTATATGCTGTTATTGAAAGCGTTTGATGAAGGGGCTGATGGCATTATTGTATCAGGTTGTCATCCAAACGATTGCCATTACACTTCAGGTAACTTTCATGCCCGGAGGAGATGGATTATGTTCAGATCATTATGTGATTTTACCGGAATAGATACTGATCGCATTAAATTCTCATGGGTATCGGCGGCCGAAGGCGCGAAATGGGCTGATATTGTAAATGCTACTGTTGCATCAATCCGCGAATTAGGACCCTATACCGATTATAAGAAAATTGCAAAATACCCTGAAAAGGAGGTGACACATGGTTGATTTAATTAAACGGACCAAAGAGCTTCTGGAAACCTCTGAAGTAAAGGTGGTGATTGGCTACGAGCAGGGTTCAGGAAATAAAACCCGCGCACTTTTTGTTGAAAAACCAGAAGATGCCGATAAATTAATTTTTGACAGCCGCTGTGTTCAGAACCTGGCTGCTTATGTTACCAAAAAAGAGATAAAAGAAAAAGGCAAAATGGCTATCACGGCAACTTTGCCCGTTATGAGAAGTATCATTCAGCTGGCATCAGAGTTCCAGGTGAATGACAGTAATCTTCTTGTTCTCGGAATAACACCCGAAAGCAAGATGATCGAATTCAAAAATCTTGTTGAAGTTGAAGCATTTGTTCATCAATTTCAGATCGAGATTGATGATCGTAATAAAGAGATGCTCGACAGGCTTGAAAAGATGACAAAAGCGGAACGATGGAAATTCTGGATCGATGAGCTTACACCATGTTTTAAATGTTATGCCTGCAGGGCAGCCTGCCCCATGTGCTACTGCTCACGTTGCACCGTTGATGTAAACCAGCCTCAATGGATACCGGTTTCATCAGACGAACTGGGTAACCTCGAGTGGCATATCATGCGCGCCATTCACCTTACCGGACGTTGTATTGATTGTGATGCATGTTATAATGCATGTCCGTTGGCTATCCCGATAAATCTGCTCACAAAAAAAATGCTGGTTGATGCTAAGGAACACTTCGGAGGCTACCAGCCCTCTCTCAAAGGCGATCATCTTATGTCAACATATAAACCTGATGATAAAGAAAATTTTATACAGTAAAATATGAATATTGATAAGCGTTTGGTCAGGAAGGATTCACTGGAAAAGCTTTTCGATATCT
>DCFT01000064.1:13197-22951 GCA_002319885.1 Bacteroidales bacterium UBA1797 | reverse complement strand
GAAAAGCTTTTCGATATCTTAAAGCGGAACAGTAAAACAATCTACGCTCCTTTTTCTAAAAACGGAAAGACAACTTTCAGGAACGCAGAAAGCTTTGCCACCATTTCCACCGGTTATATTCAAACCACGGAGTCATCTAAAGATGTTGCCTTTCCCCGTACCGAAAAAATACTCGATTTCTCAAACAATAAGGATGGAATGTCAGTTAAGGGGACGGATCTGAGTAATCTTCCTGAAGTAATACTCTGGGGTGTAAGACCTTGCGATGCAGCTGGAATCGGAGAACTTGGTTCAATTTTTAACTGGGATTATAAAGACGAAATATTCAATAACCGTGCTTCCAAAGTCACGGTTCTTGGATTCAGCTGTAATAAATCTGACGAATTTTGTTTCTGTACATCTGTTGGAGGTAATCCAGGTAATACTGTTGGGAGCGACATTTTATTCACCAGGTTGGGAGAAGAAGGTGATTATCTTGCTGAAATTCTGACTCAAAAAGGGATGGATGTTGTTTCAGAAGCTCCTGATCTTTTTGAAAAAGCAGAGACTCCTTTGAAAGATAAATTTCTTGCAGAAGTGCCTGTACGATTTAACCATGAGCAGATAAGGGAAAAACTCGATAAATTTTTTGAAAGTGAGGAGTGGAATAAGCAGTCACTAAGGTGTCTTGGCTGCGGTGCCTGCGCTTATGTATGCCCTACGTGCGCATGTTTTGACATACAGGATGAAGCTCATGGGAAGAAGGGCTCACGCGTCAGATGCTGGGATTCCTGTGGATTCTCACACTTCACTCTGCATACTTCAGGACATAATCCCAGGGAAGTGCAGTCGGCACGATGGAGACAACGGATCATGCATAAGTTTTCTTACATGCCGGAAAGACTCGCCGTTTATGGCTGTACAGGTTGTGGACGCTGTTCACGTGCATGTCCCGTTGATATGAATATTCTGGAACATTTAATTTCTATTCAGGAGGTTACAATATGACGGATAATTTGTATATGCCATACCTTATGAGGATTGAGAGGATCACTTATGAGGCACCAGGAGTAAAAACATTTATGCTGAAATTCGTGGATGAAGCTGACCAGGATAGGTTTTCATATAAAGCCGGGCAGTTTGGAGAATATTCTGTTTACGGAGTTGGAGAATCAACTTTTTGTATCGCTTCATCTCCTACAAGGAAAGGCTATATTGAATGTACTTTCAGACAGACAGGCAAGGTTACCAATGCCCTATCAGGTTGCGAAGAGGGGAGTGTAATTGGTTTCAGAGGGCCATATGGTAATATTTTCCCTATTGATGAATGGAAAGGTAAGAACCTTCTTTTTATTGCGGGAGGAATTGCGTTGCCTCCCATGCGTTGCGTTATCTGGAATGCACTCGATCTCAGGGAGAATTTTAAGGATGTTACTATTATATATGGTGCAAGAACTGTAAAAGATCTGGTATATAAGGATGAGCTTAAAGACTGGGAGCTTAGAAAGGATGTTAATCTTGTTACAACTGTTGATCCGGGAGGAGAATCGCCCGACTGGAAAGGAGAAATAGGATTTGTTCCGACAATAGTTGAAAAGGTTGCCCCTTCATCAAAAGATACTATTGCGATAGTTTGCGGACCTCCGGTGATGATAAAATATACATTTCCGGTACTTGCGAAGCTGGGATTTACAGATGAAAGTATCTACACAACACTTGAAAACAGGATGAAATGTGGTTTTGGAAAATGCGGACGCTGTAATGTGGGAAAGGTTTACGTTTGCAAGGATGGTCCGGTGTTTACCCTGGCCCAGCTAAAGACATTACCAGACGAATACTAATTAATTCTTTTCTCTGTGGCTCTCTGTGGATCCTCTGTGTCACTATGTGTAAATATAAATTACGAACTTACACAGAGTTACACAGAGAAGCACAGAGATTCACAGAGGAATTCTATTTTTAAATAAATATTTCCTCCGGATATTCAATATCAACCAGAAACAACCCTTTTGCCGGAGCAGATTTACCTGCTTTACAACGGTCCTTCGCAAGAATTATCTCTTCAAATCCTTTAAGATCCATTTTCCCGAAGCCAATCTCCAGCATAGTACCAACAATAGCCCTTACCATATTTCGTAGAAAACGATCGGCACTGATTGTGAATACGAGCCGGTTATCAGATTCTTCCCAGACAGCAGAATAAATCTTACAGATATTGGATTTTGCTCCGGAATGCAGCCTGCTGAAGCTTGTAAAATCACTGTGAGTATGCAGAATCTTGCATGCTTTGTTCATTGATGAAATATCGATTTTACCATGAATATACCAGCTGGAATTATCAAAAAACGGGTCTTTGGTTCTGGAAATAAAGTACTTATAAGTTCTGGAAACTGCACTGTATCTTGCGTTGGCATCGGGAATAACTTTTTTTAAAGTATTAACAGAAATATCAACAGGGAGATATTGATTAAGACGGAAGATGAGATTTCCGATTGACAGCAAATCAGGAGATATACTATCAAAATGGGCACAGAAAAACATTGCATGAACGCCGGCATCAGTCCTGCCTGCACCTGTAGTAGCTATTTTTTCGTTAAGAACGACGCTTAGAGCATCATCAAGTATCTTCTGAACAGTTATTGAATTAGGTTGAACCTGCCAGCCATGATAGGAAGTACCTTTATATGAGATAAATATGAAGTATCGTGTTTTCAAGAATATATTTTGGCAAATATATGATTTTTCCGATTCATTTTTTTTTTAACCACGAAGGTCACAAAGCATACACAAAGTATTATTTGCTCTAAATTATAGCAATTAGTTTTAATGGTTCTTTTTCAACCGTAGAGATCCCTCACTCATCCCTTATTACTCCCAATATTATTTTAATTACTAATAGGATGAGTTCGGGATGACATCATGATTTTTGGGATAAGGTATGGGAAGGAAGAAGCGGTGATTCGAAAATGTAAATACTTTTAGTGATTGAGGTCGAATCGCCGCTTCTTCCTTCCCCTCCTCCTGATAAAATGACTTGTCATCCCGAATTATTCCACAAAAAACAAGTTTTAATAATATTACAGAACCCGTATTTGTGGAAGAATGAGGGATCTTCCAGGTCTAGACATATTTTGAAAATATTATCTTAAGTGACGAGGGTGCAAACAAAAAAAAGAGACTGTCTTTCGGATCAGCCTCTTTTTCAAGTTTATAGTTAGCAGGGTCACCTGATTTTTGAGCCTTTGGTTGCAAAAAAGATCAGGTAAAGGTAATAGAAGAACATCAGGCTTACAGCGATTATTACAGAGCCTGTTACGGCCTGTATTTTACCCATAATCAGTGTTGAGATAGAAGCGCCTATAACCGAAGTTGCAATGACACCTGAAGCAACTTTTGCATGTGGACCCAGATCTTCGAGTGCTAGGTTGTAAATAACCGGCCACATTATCGAGTGGAATAATCCGGTACCAAGGAATAACCACATTGCTATGCCAGGAGCACTTGAACTAAGAGCAAAAGAGCTGCCAAGTAAAACAAATCCACCGACTGAACAGATAGTTAAAATCAAACGGGCTTTGTATTTTCTTAATATAAAGATTCCCAGTACACGGCCTACCATCATACCTCCCCAATAATACTTAAGCATATCGATAGGGTTGATTCCCTGGATACCAAGTTTAGCTGCATAATCGGGGAAAAAGCTGGAGGGACCTATTTCAATTCCCATGTACAGGAAGATGGCTAATGATCCCAGCCAGACGTGAGTGTACTTAAAAGCACTTGACTTGTATTGTTTCTTTTCCGAACCTTCGGTTTCATTTTCTTCACTTTTTATTTCGGGTAGTTTCAGGAAGAACATAATAACAAGTATAACAGCAGTAATTATACCGATAACCATAAAAGGGCCTTTAACAATATTCCGTATGGCAGAGTTTTCCATCTTAATACCTGGTTCGAGTTTCGGTGTTACAAGCAGAACAGAAACAAAAATAGGAGCAATGATTGTTGCTACCGAATTAAGGGCATTTGTAAGTGTCAGGCGGCTGGCACCTGTCTCCGGACTTCCTAGTGCATTTACATAAGGTCCGGCGGCAACCTGAAGAATCACAACTCCAATTGCAAAGACAGAAACAGTGCTCAGAAATCCGTAATAACCCATAGAAACACCTGGAATACAAAGGAAGAAGCCCAGTGAAATTAAAGCCAGTCCGAAAAGTACCCCATTTTTATAACCTATTTTTGTCAGCATCAAACCTACGGGCACTGACAAAATATAAGCTCCGTAGAAAAATGTGTTGGGTAATTGTTTCTGAACATCATTTAAGCCAAACGCATTTTTCAGGAAATCGATAGTAGAGTTGTTCATGGTTGTAATAAAGCCGAACAGGAAAAAGAGCGAAGCCATTACTATCAGAGGAAATAGATAATTAGTTTTTCCAGAGTTATTCATAATCAGTTTTTTAGGTTATTTAAAAGAGAATTTATTCAGATATGTATGTTTATGCTCTTCACCGGGACGTAAAAGAGTGTATGGACGTTGCATGCAACGTTCATACATATTGTTTACAAATTAATTCTATCAGCTCCTTTTTGTCGGATAAACAGGTTGTGACAAGCCCCTTTGCCGAATACATGCTCTAATGTAGTTATGTATTTATCCAGTAACTTTTCCGGAACAAATGCCTGAATAGTGCCGGCAAATCCGCCTCCGTGTACACGCCATGCTCCCTGTCCTTTAAGCACAAGGTCGCTTAATGCCAGAGCCAGAGATACACCTTGTTCCTTTATATTATTTACCGGGTAAATGTTCTGGTTGTACATAAATGAACTGAAGCCGGAGTCAATAACCATGCCCAGAAATGCTTTAAAATCATTTTTTTCCAATGCTGCAACCTGATCTACAACCCGTTGATTATCGTTCTGAAAGTGAATAGCACGGAGTATAGCCCGGTCACCAACTTTTTCGCGTATTTCAGGTGTAATATTCAGAACCTGATCGAGACTTACCTGCCGCAGAACCTTAGCACCCAATTCTGCTGCGACTGCCTTCATGTCAATTGGTATTGATGCGTATTCGTCATTCAGATCTGCATGATTACCACCAGTATCAGTTATTACGAGTGAAAATCCGGTCGCAACAAAATCGAAATTCACCTTTTTAACTACCGGATTTGATGGGTCTTTGAAATCTATGGTAACAAGTCCACCCACTGCACATGCTGTCTGATCCATTAAACCGCACGGCTTACCAAAGTAAACATTCTCGGCATATTGGCCGATAATGGCATTCTGAACTGCTTCGAGCTTTCCATCATTAAAAAGATGGCTGATTATTGCGCCGATAAGCACCTCGAATGAAGCAGAAGAACTTAGTCCCGATCCAACAGGTACTCCGCTATCAATACAGCAGTCAAATCCTCCAAATGCAAAACCAAGTTCTTTCATCCTCGCACTTATACCCCTGACGATTGAAGCTGATGTATAATTCTCAGCTCTATTTGGTGAGAGGTCTGTTAAATCTACTTCAAACTTCTCATAACCGGAAGAGAGGATCTTTACGATATTAGTATTATTAACTGCTGCAACAGCAATATTATCCATATTAACAGCCCCTGCCAGAACTCTGCCATAATTGTGATCAGTATGATTTCCTCCGATTTCAGTGCGACCGGGAGAGCTGAAAAGCATAATGTCCTTTTTACCAAAAACATTATTGAATTTTTCAATAAGGGAGTTGTATCTTTGCACCTGTTTATTAAGGATTGTCTGATTAGTTCCGTACAATTCTTTAAATGTACTGTTATTACTGTCAATAACTTTTTCCATCATCGCTTTATATGTTTCTTTTAAGAGGATAATAATTGTCAATAAATATAATAATTTATAGTTCACAAGGTAATTTTTTTTAAGACGATTTGAAGTGCTGATCCATTTTAAGATGGATTTTTAAATAAATTTGTGCTTAATAATTGAAGATTTCCTCAATGAGGCGATCCCTGATACTTTTATCAAAAATCTTAAAATGGAAATAAATAAGAGAGGCTTTGCAAGCGATAACAATGCAGGTATTCACCCTGATATACTGCAAGAAATAATTTCTTCAAATAATGGCCATGTAACAGGTTATGGTTCAGATGTGTACACTGAAGGTGCGTTAAAAATATTTAAAGAGCATTTTGGCGATGCTACTGAGACTTATTTTGTTTTTACCGGTACTGCAGCCAATGTACTTGGATTATCTGCGATAACACGATCGTGGAATTCAGTAATAACCGCTTCGACAGCGCATCTTGAAGGAGATGAATGTGGAGCTCCTGAAAAGTTTATAGGTTGCAAAGTGCTTGTTGTGGATACTCCTGATGGGAAAATCACCACTGATCTTATAGAGAAGCATATGCATGGAATTGATTTCGAACATCATTCTCAGCCCGGGGTAATTTCTATTACTCAATCAACCGAAATGGGAACAGTATATTCGGTTTCTGAGATAAAAGAAATTGCCGGATTTGCTCATGCAAGGGGAATGCTGCTTCATATGGATGGTGCCCGGATAGCAAATGCAGCAGTTTCTCTTAATATGCCTTTTAAATCATTTACAACCGATGCAGGAGTGGATGTACTTTCATTTGGAGGAACAAAAAACGGAATGATGTTTGGTGAATCCATCTGTTTTCTGAAACCAGGTCTGTCTGCCGACTTTAAATATATGAGGAAACAGGGTATGCAGCTTGCATCAAAAATGAGATTTATATCTGCACAGTACTTAGGTTATTTCCGGAATGATTTGTGGAGAAGCTGTGCATCCCATTCCAATGCTATGGCAAAGAAGCTAGCTGACAAGCTGAATCAGGTACCGGAAGTAAAGATCACGCAGAAAGTTCAGTCAAATGGTGTATTTTTGATTATGCCGGCTGATGTTGCTGAAGAGATAAAGAAGCATTACTTTTTCTATCCATGGGATGAAAAAAGATCTGAATGGAGGTTAATGACGAGTTGGGATACACAGGATGAGGATATTGAGAATTTTGTTACTATACTTAAAAATGAGTTGAAATCCATTAACCACTAAGGGCATAAAGGTTTTGCACAAACATGCCTGCCCTGCCTACCGGCAGGCAGGCGGTAGGCAGGGATCACAAAGTTCCTTCCCGATAGCTATGGATTTCTTCACAATTCATGTAACAAATTCCAACCAGTATATAATTGCTAAATTTACATCAGTTTGTTGTTCAATTAAATCCATTTATTTTCGTACCACATTTCAATTAAACTAATTTTTCTGAAAAATTCAATTACTAGTAGGAGATTCCTCATTCATCCCGCTCTGGCGGGATTCATTCGGAATGACAGATAATTTTGATATTGTGGGGGGAAGAAGCAGCGATTCGCATATTATTTTTTTCTTTTTCCGGTTTACGAATGCGAATCGCTGCTTCTTCCCCCTTCACTACCTTTAATCCTGTCATTCCGAGGCGAAGCCGAGGAATCTCCTTCACCCCTTGAAGTATAAATCTCCAGCATTTTTGTTACCACAATTCTGAAGTATAACATAGCTATCGGGAGCTATCGGAATGAAATATAAATTTTTGGCTTTGTGTGCTTTGTAGTTAAAATAGACTTTTTTAATAGCCCATGGGGGTCAAAAGAATACAAAAACAGAAAAGGCTGAATCTTGCGATCCAGCCTTTTTTATATACTTCGTAAACCAGGAATTTATTTTAGAGTAAAATTGATAGGTACCATATACCATACCGGTACAGGTTTTCCTCCTTGTTTACCAGGTTTGAATGCAGGAAGAGTATTAACAACCCTGATAGCTTCTTTATCAAGTTCGGGGTCAACTCCTTTCAGAATACTTACCTGGCTTACACCACCTTTTGCTGTAACACAGAATCTTACGATTACCTTACCCTGAATATTGTTTTCCTTGGCAATCTCAGGATATTGTGTATGTTCAGCAATGTATTTGAGCAATTCAGCGTCGCCACCTGGGAACATTGGCATTTCCTCAACCACAACAAATGGTTCGGGTTCTGCTTCGGCTTCCTGTACTTCTTCTTTGACCTGTGCCTGAACTTCAACTACATCCTTGTTTGTAACCTCGGTCTGAGCCTGATCAGCCGTCATAAGCTGTTTTACGTCTTCAGGTTTGATTGAGTCAACAACTACCGGCGGAATATATCTCTGTTGCTGAACAACATCAGCCGGAGGAGGAGGTGGAGGAGGAGGTGGTGGTGCTGCTTCAGTAGGTGTATTCAGATTCTCCATCTTGATTTCTACCTGCCTTTCAGCACGTTTTGACCTGTTTTCAGATGCTTTTGCATTAAGATAAGGAGTAATAACAGCTGTAGCTAAAATGACAACTCCTATTCCCAGTGCAATAATTACAGTACGGTTGTACTTTTTACGCAGTTTATAAGCTCCGTATTCCTTATTCCTGTCTTCAAAGACAATGTCGTCAAAGGCAGGAGTTTTTTCAATTTCTTGTGCCATTTTCTTGTAGGTTTACGGTTTATTTATTGGTTGAAGGAGAGGTTGGTGCAGCTGCAAGAGCGGCTTCAACCATCTTGTTTTCATACCACCAGATATCAACAAACGTATAACGGGCAATTCCACAGATATTCATCTCATCGAGTATATCCACAAAATTGCCGTAAGTTGAGGTTTTATAAGCTTTTATAAGAACGATTGGACCAGTGTCATCATCCGTTTTCAACTTGCTTATAGCTCCCTTAACTGAATCAGGAGAGATTACTATCTTCCCTTTAAGAACCTGGCTCTTGAAATCATCGATCTTTCTGAACAATGATTTGTTCCTTTCAAGAAGCAGTTGACGTATGCCTGTTGGGCTAAAGTCTGTTACTCTAAGAGGAGGAAGATTATTATAGTCCTCTGGTTTTACAGTTCCCGGATACCAATAAATTTTATTATCGGGACCAAGAATTATATTCAGAGTGCGGCTCGCTGAAATTTTTGGAGGTACAGCGTTAGGATCTTTAACCTTCTCAGGAAGGTTAATCTCCATTATCTTCTGTTTATTGAAAGCAGTAGTCAACATGAAAAATATGATAAGAAGACACATCAAGTCGACCATTGGTGTCATATCTATGTGAGGGACATGCGTCTTAGCTTTCTTTTTCCCGCCTTTTCCCTTTTCCTCTTGAATTATTTCTGCCATATCACTTTTGTATTTCTTCGATGTTAATTTTAGCTGCTTGAAGATTTGTGATCAGATTGAACTTGTTCACATTCTTTTCCTGCATAATATCAAGAACCTTCTTAACTATCGGAAACTCTGTTTTTGAATCCCCTAAAATACAGACCCGGATATTTGGATTTATCTGCCTTGCAAAGAGTACCCACAGAGCAAGCTGATTGTCAGTTGAATCCACCGGAATCCCTGTTTGAAAGACCGCTCTTTCCTTATTGCCCTTAGTATCTAAGAACTCTTTCATTTTTAATATCGGAACGCCCATTGAAGAAGGGTATTTCTCGAACTCCCGTAATTCACGTGGGGTAAATTCAATATTGTATCTTCCTCCCATTGCAGTCAGTATCTTGGGTCTGTACTTAAGTATAGTATCAGGTCCGTTATCAAAATTCAGGAATACCTTGTTGTCTTTTGCAAGAAGAACGGTCAATGTATTATAATCAAGTTTAGGTGTCTCCGATACAGAAAAAGGCGTATCGATAGTTTCCGGTTCCTGCTGTCTCATTGTTGTTGTTAACATAAGAAATATTAATATAACAGAGAACAGGTCAACCATCGGCGTCA
>DCFT01000064.1:6012-12945 GCA_002319885.1 Bacteroidales bacterium UBA1797 | reverse complement strand
GTCAACCATCGGCGTCATGTCGATTTTTGGGGACTTTGTTGGTAATTTAATCTTTGGCATTGTAGTTTTTTATTAATTAATAAAACCAAAAGATAAATTTAAAATTAGCTGGCTCTTAGTGAAGCAGCAAAATTCTGAGTCAGACTGAAGCCTGCTTCGTCAATTTTAAATGTATAACCGTCGATTGTTGTAGAAAAATAATTGAATGCAATAATAGCCAAAGTTGAGCCTGTTATACCAAATGCAGTATTAACAAGAGCTTCAGAAATACCACTTGCAAGCTGAAGAGCATCGGGAGCACCTGATTGAGCAAGAGCGGCAAATGCACGGATCATACCAAGAACTGTACCAATAAGACCAATCAACACTGAAATTGATGCCAGGGTTGAGAACATAACCATGTTCTTTGACAGCATGGGTAATTCAAGGGCAGTGGCTTCTTCAAAAGTTTTCTGAATAGACAGGATCTTCTGGTCCTTTTCCAATTCTTTGTCTTTCTGTAGGTCGCGATAACGCACCAGGCCTGCTTTCATTACATTGGCAAGAGATCCTTTCTGTTGATCACAAGCGTCCATAGCTTCTTCAATTTTGTCTGCTGCAAGAAGACCCTGAAGATTGCTGACAAAGGTATTCAACCTGCCTTTACCTTTTGCTCTTGTCAGAGTGATAGCCCTTTCAATAATGAAAATGAAAAGTGTCAGAACGCATGTCATCAGGATTGGAACAATGTATCCACCTTTGAAAACGATTCCGAGATAGTTGCCTTCCAGCGGTTGACCCTTAGGATTGCCACCTTCGAAGTTTACAGGATTACCCATAATGTTTACAAATAACAAATAGGCAACTATAAAAGCTATTAAAATAGCGCTTGTTGCAAAAACATTCTGCAACGCATCTTTGAACGAACTTCCTTGTTTACTCATTTTTTATCGATTTGTTTAGGTTTATGATTTTTTTACGATTTGCAAATATATATTATGAATTGTTTTTTTCCAACAGTGTATACAATTAATGTTGAACTTTTAACATTGTTTAGAATAATTCTCTAAACCATATGACCCGTTAATCAGTATTTTACCCTATATTTTTTTTCTTAAATATTTATAACTGTTATTATTTTTATTCCTGTTCCAGAGTTATATTATATACTCTTGTCTTTGTTATTGGTATCTCTTGGGTTTTATAGCCTTTCGCACTGATAATCAGTACTGCCGATCCCTCAGGTATCTCAAATTTAAATTCACCTTTACTGGAAGTAAGGTTTTCAGCTGCTGTATCTTTTACCCTTATCGAAGCATAAGCCAGAGGCTGACCTGCTGCATTTTTTATTGTCCCTTTAATTTCATTGGGATTAATACCTTTTTTAATCTGGGCTACATATTCATGGACATAATTTATCTGGCTTTTGGCAGATGCGTTCGATGGATCTATTGCAAGGATCTTCTGGTAAGCCTCTTCTGCCCTGGCAAGAATCGGGAGTCTTCCTTCATTTGTCTTTTCAGCGGTTGTAGATCTTAATTCAACAGAACCGATACCCATATATCCTTTAATCTTATTTTCCTTGTTATCAGGATTCAGATTAATCATTCTTGTATAATATTCCTTTGCATCGTTGAAATCATTATTCATCATATAGTAATAACTTAGGTACCCGAAAGCTTCCATCATCTCTGATTCATATTTTATCGGATCAGATCCTGCGACTTCAATAAGTTTTTCAAATTTTGGTTTGGCGATTCCTAGTTTAAAGTCCGGATCCATTTTGGAATAGGTTCTGGCAATCATAAGATATGCAGGGACATAATCAGGACTTTTCGTAATAACAACATTAAATACAGAATCAGCAGTCTTAAATTTCTCCCCGGTATAATAAGCTCTTCCCACGCGCATAAGATCTTCAACATAATCCTTGTTCGGGTCAAGTAGTTTACTCCAAATCCTGGCTGCATCATCATATCTTCTATAGTTATAGTAGTTAGTTGCCATCTCGTTTAGCACACCTTTATCGTCGGGATTATAAGTAAGGACCTTGGCATATTCTTCAAAAGCTTTGTCTATTTCGGTATTGGCTTTATTAATATTTTCCTGAAGACTATCAATTTTGGTTGTAAGACCGTCTACATTAGCTTTAACTTTTGTTTTCTCAGCTGCATTTGCTGCAGTTGAATATTTTGATTTTTCTTTGTCAAGCTGAGATTTAAGACCATTAAGCTCGTCAACCATCTTAGGATAATTCTGATTCTTTTTCAGCAGTATTCTTGCCATATAATAATAGTCTTTCTTTATAAGCCGATCGGGGGCAACAGTTTTGAAAAGTGCGTCCATATAATAAAGAGCTTTATCGTAATCAGGAGGATTTTTTTCATAACATGAGTAACCGGCGATGCGGTTCATATAGGTCCTTGATTTATCGACTTTAAATATCTCTTCAACATTCTTTATAACACCGTCATAGTCCTTGGCGTAGAAAAGGGCATTTACGTATTTTGTTTTTGCAGGAATATTACCGGCGGTCAGATCGAGATATTTTTTAAAATACTCTCTTGACTGATCAAATCGCTGGGCAAGCAGGTATAATTGTCCAAGTTCCCTGTATGCAGGAGCATAATCAGCATTAAGCTTGATTGCTTCCTCAAAATAGGGAATAGCAGCCTGCAATGCACGTCCTTTTACATATATATTACCAATCTTCATGTTTGCAGTAGGTGACTGAGGATCCGCAAACTCGGCCATTTTATAATAAGAGATTGCTTTGGATCCATCATTCACAAGTATATAGATATCACCGGCAATTAAATAAACATCCCGGTCCTTATTATCGATTTTTATAGCTTCCCTTATTAATGGCAGAGCAAGTGATGTGTCAACCTGCCCGTCTTTTATGTACGATTCAGCAATTTTTGCCAGAGCAAAAGCATAATCTTTTGCAGGAGGCACAATCTTTTTAATATTCTTGTAGGGGAGGAGTAAACTTCTGGCTTTGGCTCTGTCTTCCACAGCCGTTTTGTTATCGCCAAGATAATACGCAACTTTAGCCAGTCCTATATAATTAAGAGGATCATTTGGATTTGCTTCTACTCCCTTCTGATAAACTTCCTTTGCCGACTTTGCAGCTACAGTCAATGAATTGGAGATTGTATCCGCAAAATAATCCAAAAGATAATTTTCTCCTAAGAAGAAATAATTCTTGCTGTTACTTGGTTCTTTCTTAATTAATTCCTGGAACATAGCCTGGGCTTTATCATACTGTTCACTCCTTGTCAGAAGTGTTGCTGTTTCCAGGTCCTGCGCCTTAATTTTAAACGAAAAAACTGTTAATAGAACTGCCAGAAGAATTACTGGTTTTAAAATTAAACGTTTCATAGCGATCATTATTTGATGTCAATTTTAGTATTAATTTTTATCTTCTTCAAATTTACTGTTTTCTAATTCATTATTAATTGTTCAATTGTCACTTTAACCAGTATCAGACAAATAGCCTCTAGTGCCTTATCTGAACCAGTCTTATTGGCATAGTTGCAGGAACAAGTCCTGATTTAAGGACAATCCGCTGACCTTGTTCTCCACAGCACCAGTTAATAAATCCCGAGCCTAATCCCACGAAGGTCTCTCTGGAAATAAGGTAAACCTCTCTGACGAAAGGATATGATTTGTCATAAATAAAACCCTGTTGCGGGTAATAATAGCTGCCATCATTCACGTACTGTTGTGAGATTGCTACTGTATTTACTTTTTTTACAAAGCTCATAGAGAGAGAATCATTCCTGTCACTTATCCAGTTAACACTAATAATACCAAGTGCATCGGGATTTTTGGAAACAAAATCAACCACTTCAGCATTATTATTAACAGCGTAAAAATTTTTATTCAGAGAGTCTTTTATATCAAAAAGTTCTTTAAAGTATCTGATATTTCCTGATTTCGTGTTGTCAAATATAACCCGGATATCGCCAAGTTTAGATTTTTCGTTTACCTCTTTCCATGTTTTTACCTTACCAAGAAAAATATCTTTAACGGTATTATATTTTAAAAGAGTATCCTTATTAGCGTGGTTTGTAATAAGTGCAAGAGCATCATATGCATAAGTTGATGTACGTGCAATGATCTGAGTATCCCGCAGGTATTGTATCTGGTAATCAGATAGCTTTTTGCTTGTAACAATAACTTTTACAGAATCATGCATAAAATCATTTATCACATCATATTCGGGTTTATAAACCGGTTTTATTTTTGCCCCGGAATAAAGATGTGTAAATGTATAAACTTCGGTTTCAACAAGAGGTTGAAATGATTCATCAGCTTCTATTTTTATATTACCTCTTGTAGCTGTTTCATTAGTTGCTTTTTTACCCATGCTTCCGCACGATGAAACCATGAGCATTATGCAAAATACAGTTATGAATGAAAACGATTTATTAAAACAAGTTTTGTTCACTGTAATAGAGGGCGTAAATCTTTTATTCCGGCACGCAATAATAATAAAATTTTGCATAACTGATACTCTGTTCATAATCCTAATTTTTTTAATGTTAATATTTTAATCTGAATTACTGCAAAGCGTGTGCCAAGCCCTGAGTGGTTATTGAATAAATTTTGTCAACATATCTATGTAAGAAGTGTTCATTCTATTCATCGCCACCATTTTTTGTAAAAAAAGCTTCAACAATTTTAATATAAGTCGTGTAAGCCCTGTAAAGGCCATAAAAGATCAATGCTGACCCCATTATTACTCTTACCGGTTTATCAAGATAGCTTAAATCTGAATAGAATATAAAATAAATGCCAATTCCCAAATAAAAGATCACCATAAAAATTGAGAAAATGGCTGTTACCTGTTGCATTAATCTGTTTCCTTTCATCCCGACTTTATTTTAGTATCAAATTAACGTAATTTAGATTTATTATCAAAATTAAACTAAAAATTTCGTTATAGAAATTAAATTTGATGAAATGTATTAATAATTTTATGAGTCATATAGTTACTTTAATAAAAGCGAACTATCTCCATAGCTTAAAAATCTGAAATTGTTATTAAGAGCAAAGTTATATATATCTTTCCACCCGTTTCCTATCCAGGCTGAGATAAGTAGCAAAAGGGTACTTTTAGGTTGATGAAAGTTCGTAATAAGTCCATTTATTATTTTGAATTCATAACCCGGGATTATCATAATTCTTGTTTCTGCTTTAAGATAATTAACCTTCATTTCAATAATATAATTCAAAAGAGCTCCAAGAGATTCCTCTACTGAAACAGATGTTGGCAAACTGTAGGCTTCCCACTGCCCGAGAGATAGATTAGAAGATTTATTTGCCGGGTTCTGAAATAGTTTTACTCCAAGCCAGTAAAGACTCTCAAGAGTTCTTACAGAAGTAGTTCCTACTGCTATGATTTTTCCCGAATCAGCTAGTATCTGTTTAATTGTTTTTGCATCAATGAGAAAGTGTTCGGAATGCATGTCATGTTGGTAAACATTTCTGGTTTTGACCGGTTGAAATGTTCCAGCCCCAACGTGGAGAGTCAATTCAGCAGTTTTAATTCCCTTCTCTTTTAACTTTTCCAGAACATGATCAGTAAAATGCAGCCCTGCTGTGGGCGCTGCCACAGATCCTTTAATACTTGAATATACAGTCTGATATCTGATAGCATCTTCTTTTTCATCCTCCCTGTTAATGTACGGAGGCAGTGGAATGTGACCGGTAAATTCAATTACCTCTCCAAAACTGATATCGCTGCAGTTCCAGCTGAATTTTATCAGGCTTGTCTCATCGTCCGTAAGAATCTTTTCAGCAAAAAGAGCATATTGGATACCATTATGTTTAAATGGTGTAGTCAGAAATCCGTTTTTCCATTTCTTCAGATTCCCAACTAAACATTTCCACTCAACCGGTACTCTGGAACTGAACGAAAGTGAATAATCGGTGGGAGTAAGAGGTTCAAGACACAGAATTTCAATGCTGGCACCTGTTGCCTTTTGAAATAAAAGACGGGCTTTTATTACACGGGTATTATTGAATACCAGAAGCGAACCGGAAGGGAGATAGTTGTCAATATTCCTGAAGATGTCTTTTTCTATTATGTTATTTCTGTTTATGAGCAATTGTGATCTGTCCCTTTCGATTACCGGATACTGTGCAATCCTATAGGGTGGCAAATCATAAGTATACTCATCAATGTTAATATCTTTCATATCGGTTGGCAAATCATAGTTGTACACATCAATTTCAATTTTCTTTATATAAAAGATATTTTTTTATGAATAATCCATTTATATAAATGAATATAATATATATAAGTAAATTTTATCTAAAATGGTCTGAAGTATCTGAAGTGACTTAAAATACTTAGAGTCAGATTTTCTCAGTTTTCATTAGCTATTGGCACTCCAATCTCCAGCTTACTCAAAAACTTTTTTCAGGGTCCAAAAATAACCATTATTATATTCTATATACCTAAATCCTCAGCAATTTATTATCTTTGCAGTTCAGCTGGCTGTTCCATCGTCTCTTACTTCGCGAAGGCGAAGGGCGGGAAGGAAAGTCCGGACAACACAGAGCACCATGCTTCCTAACGGGAAGATATCCGCAAGGGTATAGTAGTGTAACAGAAAATAACCACTCTGAACGAAAGCGACGAGAAAGGGTGAAAAGGTAAGGTAAGAGCTTACCGGTCCCGGTGGCAACATCAGGAGCCGTACACCTTATGGGTTGAAAGACCATGTATACCGGCCAGCGGACTGCTCGTCCGATGCCGGGGGGTAGGTCGTATGAGCATTGTAGCGATACAGTGCCTAGATAAATGATGGAAACGGTTTTAAAATCTTTTACAGAACCCAAAACCGCACAAAATCCGGCTTACAGGCCAGCTGTTTAAAAAAAATGACGGACATTTGCCCGTCATTTTTATTAATATGAATTATATGTCATTTTAGGCTA
>DCFT01000064.1:0-5653 GCA_002319885.1 Bacteroidales bacterium UBA1797 | reverse complement strand
AGACTATCTTCCATTGGAACATCAACTTCAATCTTTGTGAAATTTACAAGTATATCCATTCCCTGAGCCGAAGTAGTTGTTTTCATAGGGAACATAATTCCATTGGTCTCAGTATAATCTGATGGATATGAATCCATAGCTACTGTCATGCCGTTAGCCTGTGTTGTAGTCGATGTTTTTACAAGGAAATAAGAGCCTTTGTCAATAAACAGGTCAATAACAGTTCCTCCTTCAACGGTAGCTTTTATTTTGTATGCAGGTTTATCATTTACGTTCTCTTCACCTGCCAGGGCAAGCTGACCATTCTTGAAATAATTTGCAATAAAATTCTGGAACATGCTGCTCCTGAGAGTCTGTTTTACCTGATCTGGTGTCATCTCAACGGGATCAGTCGAACCTGTCATTGGACTGACAACATACCCCTTTTCACCATCGAAAACCTGAATCATATCCTGTCCATTGAAAGTTGTGACTGTCTTGATTTTATCAGGATTTTTCATCCACAGAACCATAGGCATGTCCATTCCCATCATCGACAGGTTTGCTGTGATCTTGATGGTTTTGAGTTTAGCAATATTATCCAGTTTGTTCGCTTCAGTGTATTTCTTTACTATCTCATCGAGCGATTGTGCATTAATGACAGACATAATGATCAGACCTGCCATTATAAAAATCAGTTTTTTCATAATATTGGTATTAAAGTTTAATTATTAAATGAATTTATCGTTTTTCTCAATGCAGTGAGCTTGCGCAGTAGATCATCCATGCCTGAGAGTTTTAGCATATTTGCCCCATCTGATTTGGCAACCGAAGGGTCAGGATGAGTTTCAATAAAAATACCATCGGCACCAACACTTATTGCGGCCTTCCCCAATGTCTCTATCATTTCAGGTCTTCCTCCCGACACACCTTTTTCCTGGTTGGGTTGTTGCAAAGAATGAGTAATGTCCATGATAACCGGCACACCAATCTGTTTCATCTCCGGGATATTCCTGAAATCAACAACAATATCCTGATAACCATACATATTGCCACGGTCAGTCAGCATTATTTTGTCATTGCCTGATTCCCTGACCTTTTCAACGGCAAACTTCATTGATGATCCTGATAGAAACTGGCCTTTCTTAATATTAATCCATTTCCCGGTAATGGCTGCTGCAGAAAGCAGATCGGTCTGTCTGCATAAAAATGCCGGTATCTGCAGCACATCAACATACCTGGCTGCTATTTCGGCTTCGTTCGGATTATGTATATCGGTAATGACAGGAACTGAATAACGTTTCCGTACTTCCTCGAGTATTTTAAGAGCTTTTATATCTCCGATTCCTGTGAATGAATCGCCCCTTGACCTGTTGGCTTTTCTATAGGATGACTTAAAAATGAAAGGAATCTGGTATTTTTCCGATAGACTTTTCAGATGACCGGCTGTTTCAAATACAATTTCCTCACTCTCAACCACACATGGCCCTGCAATCAGCAGGAAATTGCCAGATTCTGAAAAATTTATCCCGGGGATATCCATTACAGCTTTTGACATATTTAAACAAAGTTATAAAAATAATTTATAAAAAGAATAAAGCGCTGTTTTTCTGAGCAGTTCATTTAAAAACTGAAACCATAAAGCAGTCGCGAAGGACATAAAGCGAAATCGTTCGGCAGGTACTTTGCGATCCCTGCCAACAGCCCAACCGGTATGCAGGGCAGGCAGGTTTGCACTTTTCCTTTGAGATCTTTGTGGTTAATGGATTTAATTTTGTTTTTATACAGGTTTCAAACCTGTTTTTTATCATAATTGTAAATATCTTTCCACATAACAGATAGTCTTTTCCTCACCTCTTCTTCTTTAGAATTTACTCCGGGATTATAAAAAACAGTTCCCTTTATCTTCTCTGGGAGAAAATTATCAGCGACAAAATTTCCTGCATAGCTGTGTGCATATTTATAATCTTTTCCGTAACCCAGATTTTTCATAAGGTTAGTGGGTGCATTCCTGATATTCAGAGGGACAGGCAGATCACCTTCAGATTTAACGGCTGCAATAGCTTCATCAATTGCCAGATACGATGAGTTGCTCTTAGGGGAAGTTGCAAGATAGATAGCGGCTTCGGACAATATAATTCGCGATTCCGGCCATCCTATTACATTTACAGCTTCAAAACAGGCCTGTGCAAGAAGCAGGGCATTTGGATTGGCTATTCCTATATCTTCAGCAGCAAGGATTAGCATCCTTCTTGCTATGAATTTCGGATCTTCTCCGCCTTCAACCATGCGGGCAAGCCAGTAAACCGCAGCATTTGGATCGCTTCCCCTGAGCGATTTTATAAATGCAGAGATAATATCATAATGCTGTTCCCCATTCTTGTCGTACATCGCAAGATTTTTCTGTATATGCTTTAAAACCATCTCATTATTAATGATGATCTTTTCATCAGTTGATGCATCAGCCTCAGAGCTCACTACAAGCTCAAGAGCATTATACAATTTTCTTGCATCACCACCTGAGATACGTATAAGAGCCTCATGTTCTGCGATTTCTATTTTATAAGCAGCAAGGTAAGTGTCTTTTTTCAGAGCTTTTTCCAATAAGAGTATCAGCTCTTCCTCGGTTAATGGTTTCATCACATAAACCTGGCACCGCGACAGGAGTGGTGATATTACCTCAAAAGAAGGATTCTCGGTGGTTGCCCCGATCAGGGTTATTACTCCCTGTTCCACAGCGCTCAGAAGGGAATCCTGCTGGGATTTGTTAAACCGGTGTATTTCATCAATAAAAAGGATCGGGTTAGGCTGGTTAAAGAACTGCTGGCTTTTTGCTTTTTCAATTGTATCCCTGACATCCTTGACCCCTGAATGGACAGCACTAAGATGGAAAAATGGCCGTTTAAGCGTATTCGCAATTATTCCGGCAAGTGTTGTCTTTCCTACTCCAGGCGGCCCCCATAATATAAACGAAGGGATATTTCCCGATTCAATAACCTTCCTCAGAACTGCATTTTTGCCTACCAGATGTTCCTGTCCGCAAAACTCACTGAGTTCTTTGGGTCTTAGTCTTTCAGCAAGAGGTTGATTCGCCAGCATCATTAAAATGTTTGTGTAAAAGTAATAAAAACAATTTTTGTTCTCACAGATTTTGTGCCTGACACCTTTAATATTAGTGGGTTTATTGGTATAATTGTATAATAATACTATTGAAACAGCTACAACCGGGCAATTTAAGAATTAACCTGAACACCAATGAACAAGTCTATTTACATTATTTTAAGTTTGAGCTTCGTTACATCTTGTACAATGAAGACCGGCAATGAGAAAATAAAAATCATTGAAGGCAAGAATATTATAACCGACAGCGGAATGGTTGTCTCAGCGCATCCCCAGAGTTCAAGGATAGGTGCCCTTATCCTTCAGAAGGGGGGAAATGCTGTTGATGCAGCCGTTGCAACTGGATTTGCGCTGGCTGTATGTTACCCTGAAGCCGGAAATATAGGCGGTGGCGGATTTATGCTTATAAGAACAAATGATGGTAAATCAGTAGTTATTGACTACAGGGAAAAAGCTCCTGGTAATGCATCACGCGACATGTATCTTGATAAATCCGGAAATGTTTCAGATGGGATGAGCACCGATACGTATCTGGCGAGCGGCGTACCCGGATCGGTGGCCGGGATGATAACTGCACACTCGAAATATGGCAAATTACCATTTAAAGAAGTAATACAACCCGCTATCGACCTTGCTGAAAAAGGATTCGCCGTAACGAAGAAACAAGCAGACGATCTTAATGTAAACAAGCTTTCATTCATAGAGAGAAACACTTTCAGACCTGCATTTGTAAAAGATTCATTATGGAAAGATGGCGACACCCTTGTGCAGAATGACCTGGCGGAGACTCTTAAGAGAATACGCGATTATGGCCGCGAGGGATTCTATTCAGGAAGAACTGCCGGTTTACTGATCGGAGCGATGAAAAAAGGTAATGGAATTGTCTCAGAACAGGATTTAAAAGAATACAAGGCTGTTCTCAGGTTGCCGCTCACTGCCGATTATAAAGGATATCATATAATTACTGTACCTCCTCCGTCAAGTGGAGGAGTAACTCTGATACAGCTTTTGAAGATGACGGAACCATATCCGTTAAGTCATTGGGGTTTCCTTTCTGTACAGGCTATTCATCTTATCACAGAAGCTGAAAGAAGGGCCTTTGCTGACCGTTCTCAATACCTTGGTGACCCTGACTTCATCAAAATTCCTGTTGATCAGCTATTAAGTACAAATTATCTATCAGAACGTATGAGAACTTTCGATGAGAAGAAAGCTTCATCATCACAGGAAATAAGGCCAGGTTTCCCTGAAGGGTATACAAGTGAGCAAACGACTCATTATTCAGTTGTTGATGCCCAGGGTAATGCAGTATCAACAACCACTACCCTAAACAATACCTTCGGAAACAGCATAGTTGTTGACAGCGCCGGCTTTTTATTAAATAACGAAATGGATGATTTCTCGGTGAAACCCGGTGTACCGAATATGTACGGACTTGTAGGCGGGGAAGCCAATTCCGTAAAACCGGGGAAAAGAATGCTGAGTTCAATGACACCGGCGATACTGGAAAAAGACGGAAAACTCCTGCTAGTATTAGGAACTCCGGGAGGATCAACAATCCCAACAACTGTTTTCCAGGTAATTATTAATGTGCTCGATTACAATATGAACATTGAACAGGCAGTTGACGCAGGACGATTTCATCATCAATGGTTGCCCGATTGGATCAGCTATGAAAAAAATGCAATTGACAGCCTTACTCTGTCTGAGCTGGAGGACATGGGGCATATCTTAAAGGAGCGTGCCTCAATAGGCAGCATAAACGCCATTTTGATACTTCCGGGAGGGAAAAAAGCCGGAGGCGCTGACAAAAGAGGGAATAATTCATCCTGCGGGTACTAACTGTTTTGCGGTTCAATATTTTTTACTAAATTGCCTCAGATTTATTTTATTTAAAAAAAATAAATTAATACTTTTAACAATTTAATTGATATTTTCGAAATAATCAGGTCGTAATTATTGCATTTGAATACATTCAGATATATTCAGTTATGAAAAAAACTCTGCTTATTGTAATTATCATTCTGGCAATAATTATTGCCCTGCCTGTAATTAATCTGGTCCGATGGAGTGCTGAAATAAAAAAGCCTCTGGATATAATTATAGTTGACAAGACTGTCCCTACACTGGAACGTGAACATCATAAGCCGTTTAGCTGGATACTTACCCATGAACGATTCGTGAAAAAAGAAAGTAATAGAAGTTATTCCTACAAAAAGGACTATTATGGATTTTATCCTCAACGTCCTCTGCGCGAAAAAAAATGGGACAGAAATGATTATAGGCTCACTGATATCATTGGCCTTGCTGAAAAAAATGATGCTATTTATTTTACCGATACCTATGGAGTATTCTTTAACGACTGGTTCAGAGGAATAAACAAAAGCCGCAAATCGAGGAAAATTTATGGTGGACTTAATAATAACGACTTTCTGCTTCTTAAGGAAATGAAAGACAGAAATAAACTTATTATTATGGAATATAACTCTTTTGACTATCCGACAGCACAGTTTGAATCAGTAAGAACACAAGAAAAACTGGGAATCAACTTCTC
>DCFT01000096.1:1615-11996 GCA_002319885.1 Bacteroidales bacterium UBA1797 | reverse complement strand
ATAGTACAGATAGTACTCAAAGTGTTTCAGCTATTTCTGATAATATTATTATATATCCAAATCCGGCTGAGTCGGAGGTTACTGTATGTGTAACAAGTGCATCTTCTGACACTTATGAGGAAGTTAACATAAACTCAATCGCCATTATTGATTCATATGGCAATACACGAAAAATAAAACAATATGGAACAGGATTGAAATCTGTTACAATTAATATTTGCGATTTACCAAAAGGATTCTATTATATCAGAGTAAATAATAATGCTGCAGGAAAAAGTCATAAATTCCTTATTCAAAAGTAGCCGAATTCTATACCTGTTGTCTGATTTAAAAGAGGTTCCATAGAGATAGTAAATAGAAAATTTTACTAAGAATAAAGGATTTACATCTTCGTCCCTCACACCATAATCTTAAATCTTGCCAAGAACATATTCAAAAAGGCTGACCAAAATAAGGTCAGCCTTAAAATAATATCAGTAATTAAATTACATTCACCAAAATATTTCATACGAAAGCCCTTATATCCATCTAATAATTAACGGCATTAATTCTTTTGACCTCATTAAGTACAGTAGCAACCATCCAGTCCTTAATAATCGTTAGTACCCTTTTCTTAATCTCATGATAGGCATTGGTATAAAAGTGGGACACGCCGGTGTTTCTTTCCTTACTATTGAATCGAGAATTAAGCCCTGGAATCTGCTCAGTGGCTTACTATTTAAACCAATAATATTTTTCATTAGTGTCCATTTAAATGTAATTGATTTTCAACTGTATATAATTTAGTTCTTTGACATCTTGGTAATCTTGGTTTGTAAGTAGCTCTTTAAGAGGCGTTTTATCAAAAAGTGATATACTTAAAATCTGTAATATTTCGTAAGGTGAACGATCCACTTTCAATCTGTAAGCAACTATCGCAACAAGACAATAAACGATGATGGCTGAGTAGATGTGTACCTTAACTGCATTAGGAGTCGTTCCCCAGAAGGATTTAATCTTAAGATGTTGTTTTATCCATTTGAAGAATAGCTCTACCTTCCAACGATATTTATAGAGCAGAGCAATCGCATGGGCCTTTAGATCAAAGTTGTTGGTTATAAACTCGAAAGTTCTTTCTGTTTCTTTATCATAGTACTTGATTTTCCGAAGTTTATCCGGATAGTATTGTACTGAGTAAAAACCTTCGAGTTTGCCAATCTGATCTGAAAGAACCCCACGATTCTTCTCTACACCATTGGAATACATTCGTTTAAATCTGAGGTTCTTCTTGGTTCGTGTTACAAAATATGCTGAGTGTTGTTGTATTCTGTAAAGCCTTTCATAGTCGGTGTAACCGCGATCCAGTATGTAATAACCTCCTGGTTCATAAGTGAGTAAATCAAGGGCATTCATATCATTTACTGAAGCTTTAGTTATAATGATACAGCTTGGAATCGAAGTTTTTACATCAAACAGAGTATGCAACTTAACCCCTCCCTTGGTTTTGCGGAACTCAGCCCACCAGAAGACACTCAGACAAAGGTCAATTGTAGAAGAATCAAAGGCATATACATTCGATTTAATGTTGAGATCAAAGTTTTTTATTGCAGTAACTCTTCTGGCTTCGTCAATAAGATGATAGGCGAGCTCTTCGAATATTCTATAGTTACGCCTTTCATTTGCCTTAGACAAGTTGGACCGGCTCACATTCTTTCCAAAGCCTAAGTGATAAAACTTGGATCTATGTGCTTCAATACCAATCATTAAATCACGTAGACTTTCTCTGCCAGATAGTTGACCAAACAACATACACGACAACTGGTTCCAGCATGAAAAGAATTTTACATATTTATTCCCATTGTACTTTTCAACTAATCGGTCGAGAACTCTCTGAGGTAAAAAATTTGTAAGCTGATTGAAGACATATTTGCCCTGATTCATGGATTTTCGCTTTCAACAAAGATAAAACCCATACTTTCATTTCAAATCGTCACGCTATCAAAAAACGCTACAACCTAGATGTATTCAAGATTTCAAAGAACGATATTTAATTTTTAGTGGACACTAATGAATATTTTTACTTAATAAAGAGACGGTACTGATTGCTCAAAATAGCCAATAAGGACCTGCCATTTTCTATGCCGCCAAAAAATTTCAGGAAAGAAAGTATCATGCGCTATCTTTTTCATTAGTTTTGAATATTAACTCGAATCTGAAGGTAACCGTCGCCACCTAAAGGTTCATCATATTTTTGGCGGCAAATAATACATTTAAGCATGAATGATTTTACAGATGCATGCATGAAAGAAGCAGCAGAAATGCTAGCTGAGCAAAAAAGGAAAGATATGGAATACTGTGATAAGATTACATCTTTAGCAGATTCTATACTCGAGACCCGGATTAAAGTGGATGAGCTATTGGCAAATCAGTTGATGGATTATTATGCTCTAGATTCTACGTTAGAAAAACCAGACGTATTTTTTAAGGCAATCAATACTGTTCACGCTGAAGGAACTGATGGTGCACTTGAAATTCTTATCAAAGCAAGCGATGAGTTGCGACTGGAATGCTTCAAGATCAAAACTCAAGAAATGCGGATGCCATTCATGTAATTTAAAATTTGAGGAGGCTGTCTCCTAAGGCAGCCTCTTCTTTTTATCAAATAATTTATCCGGTGTCCTTAATTCTATTAATTCATTTAGATGCCAGAGTTAAGCCAGAGACATCTGTCAAGACCTGATAATCAATACAAAATGTAGCCCCAGCTGGATCACACAAAGGAAAGCAGACGCTTTCCTTTTTTTATTAACCATCTTTCAATTCATTTATTATCAGTTGTTTAATTAAGATAGTTATTATTTTAAACTATACTTCGTTTAACATTTCAACATACTTTCTGCCACCATTCCTCTATATTCAGTACTTTAGCAATATAGTATGCCGTATAAAAAGGTGATCTCATGAAACAAATTTTCAAGGACAAAGTAGTAATTGTTACAGGAGCATCTTCCGGAATAGGAGAGGCAACAGTACGTCAGTTTGCGTTGAACGGTAGCAGAGTGGTTCTCGCAGCCCGGTCTGAATCAAAACTTTCAGCAATAGCAAAATCGATTAATGACTCAGGAGGTGAGGCTGTTTTTTTTAAAACAGATGTAAGCGATGAAGCAGATTGTAAAATGCTGATTCAAAAATCAATTGAAAATTTTGGCAGAATTGATATCCTGATTAACAATGCGGGATTGTCAATGAGAGCCGCATTTATTGATGTTGATCTTACGGTCCTTCACCGATTGATGGACGTAAATTTCTGGGGCACAGTTTACTGCACTAAGTACGCTCTGCCATATCTGATAGAAAGCAAAGGATCGTTGGTGGGTGTTTCATCGGTAGCAGGCTTTCATGGACTACCGGGACGAACAGGCTATTCCGCTTCAAAATTTGCTATGCACGGGTTTCTTGAAACTATAAGGATTGAAAACCTTAGAAAGGGACTTCATGTAATGATAATAGCTCCCGGTTTTACTTCTACTGAGATCAGGAAACATGCGCTTATAGCTAATGGTAGTGAACAGGGTGAATCACCCAGAAACGAGCAAACTCTGATGTCGCCTGAGTTTGTGGCAAAATGGGTGCTAAAAGGTATACGTAAGAGAAAAAGAAATAAACTGCTCACATGGGACGGAAAGCTTACTGCTCTTTTCCAGAGAATCATACCAGATGTAGTTGACTGGGCTTATTATCGCGAGATGTCTAATGAACCTAAATCACCTTTAAAATAATATTTCATTACGTTTCTGTAGAGACGCTCAATTTGCGCGTCTCTAATAATATGATAACCCATCTTTTATTTTATTTCCTGGTGTCTGTAATGAAAGCAGATCATCTGCGTCATGTATTAAAACCAATTAATAATTTAATACTTTCGTTATGAAAAAGCTTTTATTTACTATTGTTCTGACAATTACAGCATCACTTGCTTACAGTCAGAAATCTATTGATGAATTGTTTGACAGATATGCCGGCAAAGATGGTTTTACAACAGTTACCATAAACGGCGGCTTGCTTAAACTGGCTCATCTGCTGGGAGACAATGATGAAGATAACTCCTTTCCTCTGAATATTACGGAAATTCGTGTCCTTGCTCAGGAAGATAAAACAATGAATGTCGAAAACTTTTACAACGAAGTGATAAAAGATATCGATCTGAAAAACTATGAGGAGTTCATGCGGGTAAAAAATTCGGATGAGAATCTCAGAATGCTCGTACGCTCAGAGGGTAACAGATTCAAAGAATTTCTCCTGATAGCCGGAGGAGATGATAATGCCATTATTCAGATAAAAGGAAATATGACATATGAAGAGGCAAAGAAGTTTGCAAAAGATGCTGAGAGAGACCATAGATTGAAATTAATTCCGGATAATGAATAATTAATATTGTAATTATCTTTATAATAACAATTTTATCTGTGTATTAAAAGAATGACCAAAGCTGATTTTAACAATCTTGTCCATCAGCTAAACCGTACTCTGTATGGCTATGCCTTCCGTATCCTCCGTAACCAGGAGGAGGCGGAAGATGCCGTCCAGGAGATATTCATCAAGCTCTGGAACATGGGAACAAGACTCAAAGAGTATAACAGCCTGGGAGCACTTGCGACAACAATGACAAAGAATTATTGTATTGATCAGATCAGAAAAAAAAAGCATATTATCCAGGATATTAACGACGGCAGGGATATTCGGATTTCAGATAATTCATCACCTTATGTGCTGATGGAGAACAAAGAATCGGATGATATCATTCATCAGATCATCGGTCAGTTGCCTGAAATTTATAGAGATGTGATAAAACTAAAAGATATAGATGGACTTTCATATGAGGAGATTGCTCACAAAACAGAACAGAACATTAATACGCTCAGAGTTACCCTGTCTAGAGCCAGGAAAATGATAAGAGATGAATTTAATAAATATCAATATGAACGAAGAGGAACTGAAGAGGTTAATAGAAAAGTATTATAGCGGAGAAACTTCAGATGAGGAGGAGCGAGCCTTAAGAGATTTTTTCAGGAAAGGCAATATCCCTGAAGGTTATGAGTCAGAGAGGCTTATATTCAGCTACTATACTGAATCTTCCGGCATTCCCGAACCCGATGTTGACTTTGAAGCAAGGATTCTGGCGGGTATTGATGCCTCAGGATTAAGGAACGGATCACAAAAATTAAAAAAGTATCTCCTTCCATTGCTTGGTGCCGCTGCCGGGATACTTATACTGGCAGGATCTTACTTCTTTTTTGCCAGCAGAACCGTTTCGGAGGATACATTTTCAGATCCTCAGATTGCATATGCAGAAACCATAAAGATTCTTCGGGATGTCTCTTCTCAGCTTAATCAAGGAGCTCAGGAACTTGAGCCGGTAGGAAAAATGAATGAGATGGCAAAAAAAGGGTTTGAACCAATCAATAAATCTGCCAGAATTATTGAGAAAAACCTGAAAAATCTCGATTATCTTCAAAAGGCCCTAAAAATAACTAATGTTCCTGCCGATAAGAAAACAAATAAATAAAAATCAATGATATGAAAAAGATTATTCTTTCCTTCACCGCACTGTGCCTTACCCTGATAATGCAGTCACAAAGCAATCCGGTTGATGATATGTTTAACAAGTACTCTGAAAAACCGGGATTCACCGTGGTTACCATATCAAGTAAAATGTTCAGTATGTTTGCCAATAATGAGACTGAGAAAAAAGATGCAGACGATATCATAAGCCATCTTAAATCAATCAAAATACTTTCAGTGGAAGATTCACTTTTGAACAAAAACCTCAATTTTTATACGGAGCTGAGCAAGAAACTTGACTTGTCGGTATACGAAGAACTTATGGTTGTCAAAGGCGGACAGGATGTTACTAAGTTCCTTATAAAACAAAAAGGGAATATTATTACTGAACTGCTTGTAATAACCGGTGGCCCGGGAGGAAATTCCCTTATTTCTATAAAAGGAGAACTCAATCTTAAGAATATTTCTGATTTATCGAAAAGTCTTGACATGCAGGAACTTAAAAGTCTCGACAAGATCGATAAGAAAAGTCCTGAAGAATAAATCGCAGTTTTGTTGAATACCCGGCGCAACCATATTTCGAATTATCCGGTCTATTAACAGGATGTGGCTGAATTTGCAGTGCGGCTTAAGCTTGATTTTTTTATATTTGTATGAATTCGAAATATGAACCAATTCTAACGCTATGAGTAATAAATTTAAAACCCGATCCGGACTTCTGATTATAAGTTTATTGTTATTTTCAGTGACGTCCTTTTCACAATTCAAGGATGTCGATTTTCTCAGAACCGCTCCGGCTGACGGAGTAAAATACCTTGAGGCTTATATAACACCATGGGCAAATGCTTTTGGAGCTGGTCTGAATGGTGGATGGTACAACACTGCAAAGCCTCATAAATTTGGCGGTTTTGATATAACATTTAGTGCCAGTGCCGGAATAGTTCCGACATCTGCTCAAACATTTGATGCATCAAAGATTGGTCTCTCATCGTCAGTAACCGGTGCAGGAATTTCTTCTACTGTTGCGGGTCCTGATAAATCGGGCCCGCTTATGAGTTATTCTTCAAACGGAGTTACTCTTGCCAGTTTTAATGCTCCAAAGGGAGCAAACTGGAGATATATACCAGTTCCTACAGCACAGGTAGGTATTGGTTTGCCATTAGGATCAGAATTGAAGGTAAGATTCATACCTAAAATAAAGATTAAGGACGGGGATGTTTCCCTGTGGGGTGTAGGTCTGCTTCATAACCTGACTCAATATCTTCCGGGTAATAAAATTCTGCCATTTGATGTATCACTATTTGCAGGATATACTAAGCTGATGGCCGATGTTCCGCTGGGTTTGGACCCCGATCCTTCCGTTGTGCAGGCATATACGACAATAAATCCGGCAACCGCTTTTAATAGCCAGAATATGAAGGTTTCTGTAGGAGCCTTGAATGTAAGTGCAATTGCTTCACTTAACCTGCCCGTAATTACGTTTTATGGTGGAATCGGGTATGCTAAAACGAGAACTGTTATGGAGCTCTCCGGCAATTTTCCTTTACCTGTAGTTGTTGCTTCTCCGGTACCTCATGCAGAATATAATGACAGTGGTGTTAAAAAAGGTACAGATTTCCCGAAAATGGATATTAAAAATTTCTCAGGTATGAGAGCCAATATCGGTTTCAGAGTAAAGCTTGCCATCGTTACTATACATATTGACTATACACGGGCTCAGTATAATGTTCTGACAACAGGGCTTGGATTTTCATTCAGATAAGAAACTAACTTAACATTATGAAATTCCCGGTTCCCAGAAAGTACCGGGATTTTTTTTTTGCATTATCAGAACTATTTAGAGAGTTTTTTAGTTAATTGCTTAAATCTATATATAAAGGCTGATGAGTGCCGACACACAGAAAATAAATAATGCCTACAGAGCTTTGCTTCAGGCTGCAAAGACCACTGTCTCTCCTGAAGAAACCTTTGTTATCCGTAAGGCACTGGACCTGGCTGTAAAGGCTTGCGGTGACAAGATAATTCTTACCGGAGAACCCGAGATCCTTCATGCACTGTCCGTTGCAAGAATAATAGCAGGTGAGATGGGACTTGGGCTTACATCTATTATTACTGCGTTATTACACGATTCTTATAATAACCTTAGTCTGTCACCCAAAGAGCTTGAAAAAGAATTCGGGAAAAAAACTGTTGAGATATTGAATGGGTTTGCAAGGATAACAAGTATCGATTCCATGCAATCGTCATACCAGTCAGAAAATTTCCGAAAACTGCTTTTAAGTCTTGCTGATGATGTTAGAGTAATACTTATTAAGCTTATCGAACGGCTTGAGTATATGCGTAACCTCGACAATGCACCTGAGAAAGACCGGCTGCCACTGGCATCGGAAACCTATTTCCTTTATGCTCCCCTGGCGCACCGGCTTGGTTTCTATAACATCAAATCGGAGATGGAGGACCTGGCTGTCAAATATCTTGAGCCTGAACAATACTCGTATGTGGATTGCCGCCTGAAACAAACAACTGCTTCAAGGAATAAACTGATCAGGGATTTCTCTTTACCACTAAAAGAAAAGCTTGAGAAGCAGGGCTTTAGATTTACAATTAAAAGCCGCACTAAATCAATACATTCCATAATGCTGAAAATGAAAAAGCAGGGAGTGGAATTTGAGGAAGTTTATGATCTTTTTGCTGTCAGGATAATCATTGACAGTCCTGAAGAAAATGAAAAATCCGATTGCTGGAGAGCCTATTCCGTTGTAACTGATTTATATCAGCCAAACCCAAGCAGATTACGCGATTGGATATCAATTCCAAAATCAAACGGATACGAATCACTTCATACTACTGTGGTAGGACCAAGAGGAAAATGGGTTGAAGTACAGATCCGTTCTACACGTATGGATGAGATTGCAGAAAAAGGATTGGCAGCACATTTTAAATATAAGGGTATCAAAGGTGAAGGCGGACTCGATTCGTGGCTGTCGAAGATGCGTGAGATACTGGAATCATCCGAGAAAGAGGATAAGGATTTTCTCGATCAGGTGCGGTCGGGTTTATACACTGATGAAGTTTTCATTTTTACTCCAAAGGGCGACCTTCGGCAGTTGCCAGCCGGAGCCACAGTTCTTGATTTTGCATTCGATATTCATACAGCTGTCGGATCATCATGCGTCGGGGGTAAGGTGAACGGAAAGAATGTGACAATAAAGTACGTTTTACAGAACGGTGATCATGTTTCAATAATACGGTCTAAAAACCAGAAACCAAAACAGGATTGGTTATCGTTTGTTGTTACCACAAAAGCAAAGACAAAGATCAGGCAGGTGTTGAATGAAGAAAAAACCATGGCAGCTGCTGAGGGAAAAGAGATACTGATGCGAAGGATGAAGAACTGGAAGATGACATATGGTGACCTCCAGATACAAAAACTGCTCAATTCTTTCAGTCTGAAAACAGCTCAGGATCTTTATTATCTTATTGCTATCGAGAAAATTGATCTTTTACAGATAAAAGAGGTGCTGTTAAAGGAGGAACTGACAGAAGAAAATATTCCGGCAGCACCTGTCCCGGAAAAAGACCTGAGGGACCAGGTTGATTCACAGATATCAGACTATCTTATTATTGAAGACAGGGTAGAGGGGCTTGACTATAAACTGTCAAAATGTTGTAATCCGGTCTTTGGTGATAGTGTTTTTGGATTTGTAACTATCTCAGAAGGAATAAAAATACATCGGACAAGCTGTCCTAACGCGCATAATATGATGGCCAGATATCCCTACAGGGTAATAGCCGCCCGATGGTCGAAATCCAAGAGCAGTCCTTCTTTTATTGCTTCAGTCAAAATAACAGGAATTGAAGATACTGGTATTGTAAATAAAATTGCCGACGTAATTGCTGATTACAAATCTGTTATCAGGAGTTTTAATTATAATATGACTGATGGCATATTTGAAGGATTACTTAATATAATGGTTCCTAACAGCGATATCCTTTATGGAATTATGAGAAAAATACAGGGTATAAAAGGAATATTAAAAGTGTCCCGGTATGATAATTGAAAAGGCTCAAAGCCCTCGCTGGCCCTCGCTGGCGCCGATTTGTAATCGGTGCCAGCAATAATAAGTACATGTTACAGCCAATCAGTGAACAAGCACGGATTGTAAATCCGCGCTAGCGTCGTCAGGCTGGTCGGGGGCTAGTATCTCTGATCAGGCTTAACCGGAAGCTTAGCCATTTTCTCAACCTCAAGTGAAGGAAATCCGAACTCTTCAACGACTTTTCCCAAGATAAGATACGTGCCGCTTCCTTTGAATGGCCAGTTTTTAAGTGATTGGGAGAAATGGGTTGTGTCGAAAAAATTGCCTTCGGCATCGATAAAGCATCCGAAATTCATCCAGTCATTTTTTATCGTCTTGATATATTTCACCGTAACCAGGTGTCCGACCATCCTGATCTTCTTACCAATATACTCACCCATATTCCGTGCGGAGACTTCTCCGCGGAAAGATGTCTCCAGCATATCGAACCAGCTCATTGTTACAGGAAAACCAAATAGTTCTATTTCGTCATATACATCTTCAATCTTTCCCTGGACAAGATCGGGAAGAGAAAAATCACGTACAGGAGAGGAGAAGAGTGGACGAATGCCATTGGGCTTGTTCTTGTTTATCATCATATGTGCTTCCCACAGAAGCACTGCTTTCTTTTTCCCGGTGAATCGGAATGCCCCGGCTTTTATAAGAAGAATTATCTGTTCAAGTCCGGGATTTACCCTTGTAACAAAATCATTAAGACTGGCAAAGGGACCGTCAGCATTGCGTATCTCTTCAATTGATTG
>DCFT01000096.1:0-1181 GCA_002319885.1 Bacteroidales bacterium UBA1797 | reverse complement strand
ATAACGGCTACCATGAATTCAAGAGGATAATGCGCTTTAAGATATAGACTCTGAAAACTTTCAACAGCGTAAGAAGCAGAGTGAGCTTTTGAGAAAGAATAGCCTGCAAAGGATTCAATCTGGCGCCATACCTCTTTTGTTACCTCGTCGCTGTAACCCCTTTCACGGCAGTTTGAGAAGAATTTATCAATTATTCGTTGCATTTCCTGTTTGGATCTGTATTTGCCGCTCATGGCACGACGCAGGGTATCGGCGTCGGAGAGGTCCAGCCCCGCAAAGTGATGACAGACTTTCAGCACATCCTCCTGGTAGACCATAACACCGAATGTCTCTTCGAGCTGTTCTTTCATAACCGGATGTATATATTCGAATTTTCCCGGATTATGAAACCTGTAAATATATTCCTTCATCATCCCCGAACGTGCGACGCCAGGACGTATAACAGAACTGGCAGCCACAAGAGTAGTATAATTGTCGCATCTTAGTTTTTTTAAAAGACCACGCATTGCAGGACTTTCAATATAGAAACATCCTTTTGTTTCACCGATTTTCAGATATTCTTTAACTTTTTCATCATTTTTGAACTTCTGCACTGCATGAACATCAACGTCTATACCACGATTCCGCAGGATTATCTCTGCGCTCTCACGTATATGACCTATTCCACGCTGACTCAGGATGTCTAGTTTTTCAAAACCAATTTCTTCTGCCGTGTACATGTCCCATTGTGTGGTTGGAAACCCTTTAGGAGGCATATCAAGAGCTGTGTAGCATGTAATTGGTTCTTCAGAGATGAGTATGCCTCCTGCATGTATGCTCCGCATATTCGGAAAGTCAGCGATCTTCAGGCCTGTTGAGAAAATCAGATTGGTTATTTCATTCCGGTTTGTCTCGGCAGACGGATTATCAATAAGGGAATCTATTTCTTCCTTTGGCAGTCCATGTACTTTTCCAAGTTCACGGACAATCGATTTTCCCCTGAAAGTGCTCATAGTTCCAAGTAATGCAGTATGTCCGTATCCATACCGTTTGAAAATATAATCGATTACCTCATCCCTCTCTTTCCAGGAGTAGTCTATATCGAAGTCGGGAGGGCTGCTCCGTTTGGGATTAATGAATCTCTCGAAGTAAAGGTTCAGATCAATAGGATCAACATTGGTGATTTTCAGACAATAAGCAAC
>DCFT01000066.1:4641-5780 GCA_002319885.1 Bacteroidales bacterium UBA1797 | reverse complement strand
CCCCTAAAGGGGGGTAAATTCTAGTTATTTAATAGAATTTTCTAAATATTAAAGAATTAGCCCCCCTTTAGGGGGGTTGGGGGGCCGAATGCGAGATGGGTTGGGGTGAGGTCAATTACAGATAGTATCTCCATGGTCTCGATTTCCAGTATTCTCCGGCATAATCGATACCAATTCTCGGTCCGCTTTTAACAGTGTGAACCGATCCGGTATCTTCCAGCCATATCCTTCCGGACATTACAAGATCCTCTCCATAAAAAGATTTGTCTATTCCAAGCGATTTCGTTAATATGCCTGGTCCCGGATAATTTTCAATTCCCCTGATGAGTACAGCCTGCGGATCATCTTTTTCACCTGTCACAATATTCAGCATCCAGTACATTCCGTAAATAAGATAGATGTATAACCTGCCGCCTTGGTGAAACATAATTTCAGTTCTCGCTGTTCTTCCTTTCGATGCATGACATGCCTTATCCTCTTCACCCCGGTATGCCTCTACTTCAGTCACTCTGAAGCTGCCATATGAACCATCCATCAATTTTATAACCAGACTCTTTCCAGGCAGTTCCGGAGCTACATCAAGTACGTCCCTGGTATAAAAATCCCTGGTTAATCGTTCCATCTGGCAGTCTTGTTCAATAAGAGACTTTATTTTCAAATTCATCCCATTTCCTGAAGACCTCTTTACCGCCGGAATCAGACAGTTTAATAAATGATATTCTTCTTTCCGAGGGGTCGAGTACGATTTCGTTATATATCAGTTTATCGCTGAAACCGGCATCTTCCGCATCAGCACGGTCACTGGAGTAAACAACCTTTTTTATCCCTGCCCAGTAGATCGCACCGAGACACATTGGACACGGCTCACAAGAGGTATAGATTGTACATTCGGAGAGATCGTGAGATTTTAAAGCAGAAGAAGCCTGCCGGATGGCAAGTATTTCAGCATGAGCTGTAGGATCATTATTCAGAATCACTCTGTTATAAGCTTCAGAGACTATTTCTTCATTCCTCACTACTATGGCACCAAAAGGGCCTCCTCCGTCTCTTATGCCAACAGATGCCGTTTCAATTGCTCTTCTTAAAAATAATTTATCGTTATTCATACCTATGATTAAATTTTTACTTATTTCTTTACT
>DCFT01000066.1:3904-4206 GCA_002319885.1 Bacteroidales bacterium UBA1797 | reverse complement strand
TGAAAGGAAGTAAAAACTATTTATAATTTTATTGCTCATGATTGCCGGTACTCAATATTTTAATTATTACAACTTGTAAAATTAACCTACTTTTGCATAACAAAAATAAAATCTATACAGTTTTCTTTTTTTTTAGGAAATATGTTGTATTTTTGCAGACCCCAAAATATTGGGATAATTACGTTGAATATAAGTGTATCAATTAAAAAATAAGAACTAGTGAACACCTTAAGTTATAAAACAGTTTCGGCAAATAAAGCTACTGTAAACAAGGAGTGGGTAATTATTGATGCTGAAGGTAA
>DCFT01000066.1:0-3579 GCA_002319885.1 Bacteroidales bacterium UBA1797 | reverse complement strand
CAACTTTACACCTCATGTTGATTGCGGTGACAACGTAGTTGTTATCAATGCTGAGAAGATCGATCTGACCGGTGAAAAATGGTCGGATAAAGTATATGTACGTCACACAGGTTACCCGGGAGGTCAAAGATTTACAACTGCTGAAGCTCTGCTGAAAAAAAATCCTATCGGACTGGTTGAGAAAGCTGTGAAAGGAATGTTGCCTAAGAACAGACTTGGGAGCGCGCTTTATAGAAATTTGCATGTTTATGCCGGTACGGAACATCCGCATGAAGCACAGAAACCTAAAAAAATTGAACTTTAAAAAATATTAAGCAACAGATATGGAAACTATCAATGCTCTAGGAAGAAGGAAGGCAGCTGTAGCCAGGGTCTATTTAAGCGATGGCAAAGGTAAAATTACTGTAAATGGAAGGGATTATAAAGAATATTTTGGTGCTGAAACACTCCAGTATGTTGTGACCCAGCCTCTTGTTCTTATGAATGCTACTGACATTTATGATATCAATGTCAATCTCGACGGCGGTGGAGTAAAGGGTCAGGCAGAAGCTCTCCGTCTGGGAATAACCAGAGCATTAATCATGATTGATGCTGAATGCAAATCAAAGCTTAAAGCTGAAGGGTTTGTAACACGCGATCCGCGTGAAGTTGAGAGGAAGAAACCAGGCCAGCCAAAGGCCCGCAGGAGATTCCAGTTCAGTAAACGTTAGAATTGAAAAGTCAGTCGTTATAGATGCAAGTTTAGTATCTAAATTGCAGAGACTCCCGCCAGCAGGCGGGGCTACTTTGTAATTGATTGAAAGAATGTAAACTTAATAAACCAAAAAATGCCAAGAACAAATTTTAAAGAATTACTTGATGCAGGTGTGCATTTCGGACACCTAAAAAGAAAATGGAATCCGGCTATGGCTCCTTATATATTTATGGAGCGGAACGGAATTCATATTATTGATCTTGAAAAAACAGTAGTAAAAATTGATGAGGCAGCTTCAGCAATGAAACATATTGCCAAATCGGGTAAAAAGGTACTATTCGTAGCAACCAAGAAACAGGCAAAAGAAATTGTTGCTGAAAAAGTTAAGGCAGTCAATATGCCTTATGTAACAGAGCGTTGGCCAGGTGGTATGCTTACCAATTTCCCAACTATCCGTAAGGCTGTTAAAAAAATGTCATCTATCGACAAAATGGCTACTGACGGTACCTTTTTGAATCTTTCAAAACGTGAGAGATTACAGGTTACACGTCAGAGAGCAAAACTTGAAAAAACACTGGGAAGCATAATAGATCTTACCAGACTCCCGTCGGCGCTTTTTATTGTTGACGTCAGCAAGGAGCACATCGCAGTAAGAGAGGCAAAAAGACTCGGAATTCCGGTTTTTGCTATGGTTGATACCAATTCAGACCCTTCCGATATAGAATTCCCTATTCCTGCAAATGATGATGCTTCAAAATCTATTTCATTAATAATCGGAATTCTTTGCCAGGCAATTGAAGAAGGTCTCAACGAAAGAAAAATTGAAAAAGAGAAAGAGCCTCAGCAGAAAGACAAAAAAGTAATGCGAAGAGAGCTCGAAACAAAAGATGTTCCTGCAGCTATCATTGAAGCAATTGTTGAAGAAGAGGAAGAGGTTGAAGTAGATGAGGACATTGTTGATGAATCAGACGAGGATGAAGATATCGTTAAGATAATTGACGACTCGGAAGAAGAATTGGAATAATACTATAAATTATAAACATATTACTATGGCTGTTATAAACGCTGCGGATGTTGCTAAATTAAGGAGAGTTACTCTGGCAGGAATGATGGATTGCAAAAAGGCTCTTGAAGAATCTGAAGGTAACTTTGATAAAGCAATTGAAATAATACGGAAAAAAGGACAGGCAGTTGCAAATAAACGCGCCGATAAAGAAGCTTCTGAAGGCGTTGTATTGTCAAAGACCTCTGCTGATGGAAAAGCAGGAGCAATTATCGTACTCAACAGTGAAACTGATTTTGTTGCAAAAAACGCCGATTTTCTGGCCCTTGCAAATAAAATTCTTGATATAGCTGTTTCAAAAAAACCCGCAAATCTTGAAGAATTAAAATCACTTCCAATGGATGGCGGGAAAGTCGGTGAAAAAGTTGTTGAGTATGTCGGTATTATCGGTGAGAAACTCGATCTGTCATATTTTGAGAAGATTGAAGCTGCTCATGTTCAGGCATATATTCATCCGGGTAACAGACTTGCCACACTTGTTGGTTTCACAAAAGCAGGAGTTGATATTCAGGTTTATAAAGATGTAGCTATGCAGATCGCTGCTATGAACCCTGTTGCTGTTGATAAAGATTTCGTTCCTGAATCTGTTATTGCACAGGAAATTGAAATTGGGAAAGAACAGGCACGGCGAGATGGAAAACCCGAAGAGATGCTCGAGAAAATTGCACAGGGCAAACTCACTAAATTCTTTAAAGAAAGTACATTGCTTAATCAGGATTTTGTAAAAGATAACAAGATGACTATAAGGCAGTATCTTCAATCAGCAAATAAAGAGCTGACAGTAACAGAATTCAAACGCTTTACTCTTAATTTGTAACACGTAAGTTCATATTTCAATATCAGGTGGCGCTCCAGGGCGCCACTTTTTTTTTCAATTCCTCATCGTCTTTACAAGTTTCGATCCCCATTTGGAGGATGGGATGGGTTTTTACTTATGAATGTAGAGACGCCCAAATTGAGCGTCTCTACAATTGCAAAATGGTTTTTTTCAAAACGCTATACCTATGCATTAGTTTAATACAATTAGTTTTATATATTTGTTAATACAAATTATACAGTATTTTACTTATCCATAACAAAAAAACCTACTAAATGAAAGAACAATCAAATAGCAATTTACGGATGGGGATGACCCTTATGTTAATGATCTTTTTTATTTTCGGATTCATTACCAATTTCAACATTGCTTTAAAAGATCAGGTTCAGGCGACCTTTCAGCTGAGCAACTTCATGGCAAATCTTGTTAATGGAGTCTTCTTTTTCGCATATTTTGTATTTTCATTCCTGTGCGGAAAAATTATTAAGAAAACTGGTTATAAAATGGGGCTTATAATCGGTTTACTCCTTATAAGTATAGGTAGCTTTTTATTCTATCCTGCTGTAGCTGTACCTTCTTATGCACTTTTCCTTGTTGCAGTTTTTGTGATGGCAACCGGAGTAGTTTTTCTTCAGACCGCTGCAAATCCATATGTTGCTGCTCTGGGTTCAGAAGAAACCGCTTCATCGAGGCTTAATCTTGCTCAGGCATTAAATGGACTGGCTACAACTGTCGCTCCTTTTGTTGTTGGAATTTTCGTCCTTACACCAGCTGCTATAGCAATGGGACCAACAGCAGTTCAGACTCCTTTTCTGATAATCGGCGGAATAGTTTTATTGATCGCTCTTGCTATCTTTTTTATGAAATTGCCTGAAATAATTGTTGGTGAGGAAGTTGTTGGAAGGAAGAGTATATGGAAGCATCCGCATGTATTATTAGGAGCTCTGGCAATTTTCTTTTATGTAGGTGCTGAAGTTGGTATTTCAACTGCTATTGTTCCTTATC
>DCFT01000136.1 GCA_002319885.1 Bacteroidales bacterium UBA1797 | reverse complement strand
GTCTACTTTGTTCACTCATGTTAACAACGCCTGTTGCATCACGGTATTTTTGTATACTGCCTTCTACTGAATCCAATTCCTTCGAGGCATTTTTTAAACGTTCGTCAATAAAATTCAGGGTTTTAAATGCGATGCTGCTTTTCCTGTCAGCTGAAGCCTGGTTATAAGCAATAATGATTTCAGAAATAATCTGTTCACCTCTGAAGGAAATGGGATCTTTTATAGATAGGTTTATTATGGAAGATTGTTTGTTCGCAGCTGAAACCATCAGGTTTCCAAGCAAACTGTTTGTGGCATGATCCAGAGTTATCAGGTTAAAATAAAATTTTCCACCTGCCTCCCTCTTTTTTAAGTTGGGGTAATAATGTGGGTTTTTTAAAAACCGTATGGTTCCCCATGGAGAATTAATCCATTCATTTAAAGGATACCTGTTGTTATTGATTAAAATGCTGCTGTCTGTATTTTCAAAGCTGAAATATATTTTTTTAGATTCCTCTATGTTACTTGGGTCGGGAACTTCCACGATTACAGGACTCGTGAGGTAAGCAGATGTCGTTTCCAAGCCCCTCCAGCCTTTTTCTTCATATATGGGCGCATATAAGTTCAGTGTTTTGACGACAGCCATAATTAAGGAGTTGGAATGGAAAATTTCAAGTTCGTTTTCAACAATTTTTTTAGTGCCGAAAACATTTAAAATCTCTTCCATTTTGGAATCTTCCTGTCCTTTTTTCTCGTCTTTAATTAAAACACTCGCTGTAGTTTCATAGATGGGAATTGTAAATTTCAGGTAAAAAAATAAACAACAGGCACTTATGATAAGTGAGATGATAAATAAGGGCCAGTAGGGAAGGAATTTTAATAAAAGCTGGTGAAAACCATTATTCTCTTTTTCCAGAGTATTGTGGTTTGTCTTTTCCATAATAAGTTAAGGTTTAATACAAATTAGGTACTAAAAAACACTAAAATTTAACCTGGCTGACCGCAACTATTAAAAAGGAAAGAATTGCAAAAAATATCGGTATGGTCTGTGAATTCTTTTCTTTAACAAGTCTCTGGCCGTTGGACGATACGATTAAAACATCATTAGATTTTAAATAATAATAGGGGGAACTTAAAATACTTTGATCCGTTAAATTCAGACGCTTCACTATTTTTTCACCCTTTTCATTTTCCCTGATTAAAAGAACATTATTTTTTTCTCCGTATATGGTAATATCGCCCGCAAAACTTAGTGCTTCCAGAATACTTAACTTTTCCGTTGGAGTTGTAAAAACCCCTGGCCTGGATACTTCACCCATTACACTTACTTTGAAATTTAAATAGCGAATAGTTACAATCGGGTCAATTAATAATTTTTTTTCGATTATTTTTTCTGTTATAATGGACGAAAGTTGAAATTTAGTCAGACCCAGTACATGAATCTGGCCGAGAACCGGAAACTGGATATCCCCGTTTTGATTTACAAGATATCCAATGGTCAGTGTATTGATGGACGTGGCTGCTAAACTGGTAATGTTAGTAGATTCATTGGGTGCATTAAAGATTGCTGATGCTTCAGGGCTGGAACTGGTTACAATAATGCTCAATAAATCATTGATTTGAATCTGAGGTTCCGAAAGGGGATATTTGTTGGAAACGATTTCATCTTTGATTTGCGGGAAATAATTCATTTCCTTAGGGCTGGCACAGGAGGAAACAAAAAGAATAAAAAATAAATAACAGGAATATTGAAAACCTTTATCAGGAAACTTAACGGTAAAAGCTGAAAAAGCTCTAAAAATTGAATATCTCAATGTAATTGGTTAATTAGAAGTATAATCAGTAATAAAAAAAGGGGGTTTTTCAGGAGGAATACGGAGGCAAATAGATGGTAATCAATAGGTTGTAGAAACTGCCTGTTTTAGACAACCAAGGCTTAAATATAATAAAAATTATTAAAGGTGCAAATTGATGCCCCATTCAAAACCAAATGACTGTTAAATTACGTTATCATATAAATAATATCACATAAAACTCCGGATTTAAAAAATTGCGGCAGGAATATCATGGTGAAAATGAACTGTTTCTGTTGATTTAATAATGGAATAAAACCGGAATGGATTTAAATAGGGTATTCACCCTATTTATAAAAAGGGACAAAAGCCTTATGAACTAATAGTAAAAAGAATATGAATTGCCCCCTGGTTTCAGTCATTATGCCGGTTTATAATAGCAGTAAATATTTAAAGGACGCAATAAACAGTATTTTGTCTCAATCCTACAAAAACATCGAACTGGTTATCGTTAATGACGGATCTACTGATTTAAGCAGGGACATCATTCTGTCTTACTCAGATCCACGTATACGCTTATTCGAAAATGAACGCAATTCAGGCATTGTATATTCCAGAAACAAGGGTCTTCAGGAAGCCAGGGGTAAATATATCGCAAACCTGGATAGCGATGATATCGCTTTACCTGGAAGAATTGAAAAGCAGGTTGACTTTTTGGAGAATCATGCCGATTATGGCATGTGCGGAACTTTTTTTTTTACAATGGATCATAACGGGAAGCTGCTGAAAAAAAGACGGTTCCCAACGGATCACACCAAGATTAAAACTTTTTTAATTCTCGGTAACTGTTTTTGTAATTCAACTGTAATGATCAGGGCTGAATTGGCAAAAGAATTAAAATATATTGAACAATATTATGTTGGGGAAGATTATGAATTGTTTTATAGAATCTCAAAAATAACGAAAGTAGCCAATCTGCCCTTTTACGGCACTGGTTACAGGGAACATGATAGCAACATTAGCAATGCAAAATTGAGCGAAATGCTGGCTATTGTTAATAAAATAAACGGGCAGATCTTAATTGATCTGAATATACGGGTCTCAGAAACGGATATGGAAATTCACAGGAATTTTATTAACAGTAACATTGTTTTTTTTAATAACGATATTCGTATTAAAGAACTTGAGAACTGGTTGATTAAATTTTATACAATTATCAAAAGTAAAATCGGGTTCGATCATATACTTATCTACCAATTGATAACGGATAAATGGATCGTAATCACATACAATGCCGGGCAATATCAAAAACTATTCTTCAACAATTTATTTAAGCTGAATAAAACATTCTATCTGATACGACTTATAAAAAGAATATTTGAAAGAGTGGCAAGTCAAATCAGGACGTTGAAAAATTGAAAATATTTATTATATATAATTTTAAATCTTGCATATATTATTTTTATTTGGGGGAGTAGCCTTGTTCATGTATTTACTTATTCGTAAGCCTGAACTGATCGCAGTATTATTATTTACATTAATAATAGCCAGAATAAATTTTGATCTGAAAGGGTTGCCTTTAAATTCCAGGGCCGCAATATCCTTGGTTTTGTTAGGCAGAATCTTAATGGATAATATACAATCGAAAATTTATTCATTTCTTGGAAATCCGACTTCGAAACTTCTGATAATATTCCTGGTGTATATTATTTTTGTTTCATTATCTCAGGATTTGTTCACTATGGATTTGCTTAAAGAAAGCATATCTTCTGTTTTGGCAGTTTTTTTTATTTACTATTTTTTCCTTAAAAATCACAATGCGGATCAGCTTAAAGCAGCTGTAATTGCTTCCGGTCTCATTTGTTTTGCGGACCTGGTTTATACTTATGTTGTTTTCGGCGGTTTCCCTATGCACAGACTTTCCGACGAATATGCAAGTAGTGATTTTAGTGGTTCGTATTATGAGGTATTAAACGGACCAAACTGGAATTTTTTTGGTCAGGTTTGCGGCATGAGCTTTGTTTTTTTGCTTAGTGATATTATTAAAAACCGGTCCTCAAAAAAGTATACCACCTGGCTTCTCCCGGTAATGCTTTTAGGTGTGTTGATGTCTACTTCAAGAAGTGCATTATTGGGATTGCTGGTTGTTTCCATACTGATTATATTAAACGGGATCAATTACAGGGAACAAAAAAGGAAGATTGCAAAAATAGGTGCATTTTTTTTGGGATCTGCTGTAATAGGGTTATTGATGTTTTCGATATTTGGCAAATATCTGAACCTGGACAGTAAATTTATTGATGATTTGATTTCACGTATGTCAGATGAGCCGGTTGCGATATTTAATAAGGCCCTGGGGCAGCCATATAATGTAAATAATCTTGGTTCTATGTATTGGCGGGAGGAATCGTCAGAGAATGCGTATGCAGCTTATATGAATTTGAATTTAAATGAGCAGATATTTGGAATCGGGAGTACCGGATTCGAAGTGAGAGATTTAGGCCAGGGATATAATGCTCATAATGCGACCCTGTTGCTTCTGATTGAAAACGGATTGGTCGGGTTTGTCCTGTTCCTTTTGCTTGTAGGGGGAACGATTATTCAATCGATATTGAGGAAAAATTTTTCTCCTTCACTGGCTGTGGTAATTTTTACCATAATATATGGATTGGGTCAAAATAGGGAATGGACCAGTATAACAACCTATTTATTTCTTTTTTGCGTGGTAGCCGAACTCCATTCTTTGCGTATGCAGGATTACAAGGAAGACATGGCTCATGATGATTTGGCTGAAAATCCTTGATAGTACGGGAAAATGAACAGGAAAACCTCAAAGAAGATCGTTAATCCGGCAGGACTTTATATACTGGGTTCCTTGTACCCCTATGTTACCGGTGGAATGGAGATTTTTAATTATTATTTCCTTAATTATCAACTAAGTGATACAAAAAATACGATTTATTATTTAGGGGAAAGAAGAACAGAAAGTCCAAATGGATTTTTTATACCCTTTAAAAAGCGCTGGCCGGTTAAATTATTTTATCCGATTCAGTTTTTTATTTCCGTATTTAAAGTGCGAAAACTGGTCAATTTTGCTTATTTAAGTTATGCCGAGCAATCCTGGATTATTGTTTATTCCCAAAGTTTCATTTTGCGATTTTTCAAAATCCCGTATATTATAACAATACATTGGGGCAAAGAACCGGACTGGAAATTCAGGTATCCATTTGTGACTTATTTCAGGAATGCGCATGCAGTTATTGGCGTTTCAGAGCCGATTTGCATTTCATTCAAAAAGTCCATTCCGGACCAGGAATTTCATTTTATTCCTCCATTGATTCCTTTTCAGCAGTCTGTAAAATCGAAGCAGGAATTGAAAACACGATTGGGATTCGGCAATAATGAGAAAATACTTCTTTTTGTTGGGTCGCTGAAAGCAATGAAAAACCCCGATAAAATCATTGATGCATTTGGAAAAGTTGGTAACGGCTGGCTTGAAAAGGAAAATGTCCGCCTGGTTATTGCAGGTAAGGGGGATATGGAAAAGGAGTTAACGAGAAGGATTGCAGATTACCAGCTGGGCAAATACATTCGATTGGAGGGCCTTGTTGCCAGGGATACGATCCCGGATTATTATAAAGCAGCTGATGCATACATCATTTCCTCCGATTACGAAGGTACTTCGCTTTCGCTTTTGGAAGCTATGTATAACAGGCTGACAATCATTGCTTCAGATGCTCCCGGGATAAACCGGATGCTTATCCATGAACAAAACGCCCTGCTTTACGAAACAAAGAACAGTTCCCGGCTCGCAGAATCGATTAAAAGAATATTTTCAGATCCCCTTTTGGCAGAATACCTTGCGGAAAGGGCTTTTACCGATTTTAATGCTAAATATTCCTATTTGTCTATGATAAAGGAATACCAATCAATATTTTCTTCGGTTTCATTTTGAATATTTACGAAATTTTTCTATTATTAACCTTCGTATAAATACCTGGAAAAAGACAGGTTACGCTATCCGATTATCCTGAGAAACCGAAAAATTAGACCTTAACCTAAGAATTATGTGCGGAATCTCAGGATTTATCGATTTTAAAGCCGTAAATGGCAGAACAGAGCTTAAATCCATGACGGATGCCCTTCTGCACAGGGGCCCTGATGCACACGGATATTTTTTCAATCAATTTTCAGACTATGCTGTTGGCCTCGGGCACAGAAGACTTTCAATAATTGACCTTTCTCCTGCGGGCAATCAGCCTATGCAATTTTTAAACGGGCGATATTGGATCGTCTACAATGGAGAGATCTATAATTTTGCAGAAATCAAAGTAATATTAGCGGATCTGGGACATCGCTTTGAAACGCAGTCTGATACCGAAGTTATCCTCCATGCTTACCATGAATGGGGCATGAACGCTTTGAAGTATTTTGTCGGCATGTTTGCCTTTGTGATTTATGATTCACTAAAGGAAGAATTGTTCTGCTGCAGGGACCGGGCGGGAGTAAAACCATTTTTTTATTATTGGAAAAATGATTTGTTTCTTTTTGGGTCAGAACTAAAAGCCTTAATGGCAAATCCCAATTTTCAGAAGGAAATAGAAATAAATGCCGTGGGATCCTATATGCAATTTGGTTATGTCCCGGCGCCGCATTGCATTTTTAAAGATACCTTCAAATTGCTTCCTGCTCATTTCCTTACACTGGACCTGAAAAAAAAGAAAATAGAAACGGGGAAATACTGGAACGTTTATGACTTTTATAATAAGGAAAAATTAAAAATACCCATCAGCGATGCCATTTTGGAAACGGAAAAAGTGCTTGAGAAGGCGTTTAATTACAGGATGATCGCAGATGTACCGGTAGGTGTTTTTTTAAGTGGGGGATACGACAGTTCCTGCCTTGTTGCCCTGCTGCAAAAGAATAATACACGGAAGCTGAAGACTTTTACAATTGGTTTTGAAGATGAGAAACTGAACGAAGCGGCGTTTGCAAAGCAGATCGCACATGTTCTGGGTACGGATCACCATGAATATTATTGCACCGAAAAAGATGCCCTGGACGTTATTCCACGGCTTTCATTTTACTACGATGAGCCTTTTGCCGATAATAGTGCGATTCCAACGATACTGGTAAGCAAAATGGCCAGGGCAAGCGTAACCGTCGCATTGTCAGCTGATGCCGGAGATGAAATTTTCGGAGGATATGACCGATATGACTGGATGCTTAAATATTACAGGAAGATGAATGCCATTCCATCAATAGCCAGAAATAGCGGGGCTGCAATATTAAGATCCATTCCCATCGACCGGTGGCCAACATTCCGGGATAATAACATATTCAGAAGAAGGTATCAAAAGTTAGCTGCTTTATTGAAAGATCCCAGTCCACAGAATATTTTCCTCGGGATGACTGTAAATTATAATGACAGGGAAAGAAGTGATCTTTTCAGCGATAAAATTGAAACCATTTTTTCAGCACATTTTAGCCAGGAATTAAAAGTTGAGCAGTTTGATCCTTTGACCTATGCCATGGTTAAAGATTACCAGACATATATGGTAGATGATATTCTTCAAAAAGTTGACCGGGCTACCATGTCCGTTAGTCTTGAAGGCAGGGAGCCTTTTTTAGACCAGCACATTATAGAGTGGGCAGCCAGTTTGCCGGTTGAATATAAAATTTATCATGGCCAGCGTAAATACATATTACGTCAGATTGTTCATCAATATGTACCTGAGAAATTGATGAACAGGCCAAAATCGGGCTTTATAGTTCCATTGAATAGCTGGTTAAATGACGTCCTGAAGCCCTTGGTTGATAAATACCTTGACGATGCATTTATTAAGAAACAGAATATTTTTAATGTTGGATATGTTTCGCAGATAAAAAGAAGTTATTATGTTGCTAAAAAGGAGAATGATCAAAAAATATGGTTCCTGTTAATGTTTCAAATGTGGTACGACAGGTGGATGAATAATAATAATTTATAACACCCTTTAATAAAATTCTAAATGCAGGAAAAGTATTTTACATGCCGGGTATGAAAATCCTGATGGTTATAGATTCCCTTGGAAAAGGAGGCAAGGAAAGGCGGATGCTTGAACTTATCAAAGGCCTTAAAAAGGTGGATGATCAGTTTGACATATACCTGGTTGCGCTGACTGATCATGTGGATTACGATTATGTGTATGAAATGCAGATAAAATTTGAGGTTTTAAAAAGAAAATTTAATAAGGACCTGACCATTCCGTTTAAATTAAAAAGGATCATATCTGAATTTAAGCCGGATATCATTCAATCGTGGAGCACAATGGCAAGTGTTTATCTTTCAATCTCTAACTTATTTAACAGAACACCCATGATCAGTGCCGTATTGGCTGATGCTCCACTTCATTTGAATTTATTTAACAAGCACTATTTCAGGGTCAAATTAATAACTCCTTTTACCAGCTTATTTATATCCAATTCAAAGGCGGGGATCCTGTCTTATAAAACACCAAGACAAAAGTCGATCTGTATTTATAATGGTATTGACATCAAACGGTTTGAAAACCTGCGCCCTGTAATTGGTTTGCGAAAGGAGATTTTAGGAGATAAATCAGGTGAATTATTTATTATCGCCATGGTAGCTACGTTTGATGAAAGAAAGGATTTTGAAACGTTGGTAAATGCAGCAATTGAATTGTGTGCGAAAAATGCCTCACTTGTCTTTTTGTTGGTAGGGAAAGGTCCAACACTCGAACAGTTGAAAAAGAAAATCCCTGAAAAATTGTTGAGGGACCGGCAAATAATATTTACCGGGAAAAGAGATGATATTGAGTCTATACTTCAGATCATAGATATCGGAGTTTTAATGACGAACACTGAAAATCATGGTGAAGGGATATCCAACTCCATAATTGAATATATGGCCTCAGGTAAACCGGTTCTGGCTACCCGGGGAGGAGGTACAGATGAGGTGGTAAAAGATAATTACAACGGGTATTTGATTGATCCACGCAATGAAAATCAATTGAAGGAGAGAATCACTAATTTATATAATAACAGGAATCTTTTGCGGGAATTGGGAGAAAACGCGCAAAAATATGTCTGGGAAAATTTTGATCTCGAAAAGAAAACGACAGAATATATTGATATATATCGAAATTTAAATCTGAAAGCAAGAAATGATTAATTGGGTAAGACGGTCTTTTGGGAATTTAGTATTACACGGAATTTAAAATGATGAAATGAATATTCTGATAACCGGCGCTGCCGGATTTATAGGTTCCCACACTTCGGAAAAACTGGTTTCAAATGGTCATTATGTGGTTGGACTGGATAATTTTGATCCGTTTTATCCGCGTCATTTTAAAATGCAAAATATTGAGGGTTTAATTGGAAATAACCGGTTTTCTTTCCATGAAGGAGATATTCTGGAAAAAGATTTTTTAAATGATATATTTAACCAATACAAAATTGAAGTCGTAATCCATTTGGCAGCCAAGGCAGGTGTCCGGCCTTCGATAGAAAACATAGGTGATTATTACCAAACAAATGTTATGGGTACCGTTAACATCCTGGAATGTATGCGGGAAAATGGAATTACGAAAATGCTGTTTGCATCTTCTTCTTCAATTTACGGGAATAACACGAAAACACCTTTTGCTGAAACGGATTTCGTGGATAACCCCATTTCACCGTATGCAAGTACGAAAAAAAGTGGCGAATTGCTTTGTCATGTGTATTGCCACCTGTATGAATTTGATATTACCTGCCTCCGGTTTTTCACTGTTTTTGGACCAAGGCAACGCCCCGACCTGGCCATCCATAAGTTCACGCGGTTTATTGATGAAGATAAACCGATACCTGTTTTTGGAAATGGCAGTACGGGACGAGATTATACCTATATAAGCGACATTACAGATGGTATTGATTGCGCGTTGCACAAAATGAAAAGCTTCAAGTTATATAACCTCGGAGAATCAAGGATCATATTATTAAATGATCTGATAAAAACTATAGAAGACAGGCTGGGTAAAAAGGCTATACTGGATATGAAACCCATGCAGCCTGGTGATGTACAGGTCACCTATGCGGATATAGAAAAGGCCAGAAGGGAAATAGGGTATAATCCCCAATTTGACCTGAAAAATGGCATAGATCATTTTGTGACCTGGTACCAGAGTAAAAAATCGGGTCTTTATCCAGACCATATACAGCGTAGCGCTGCATTTTGATAAGAAACAGAAGGGTACCCAATGCAATTCCGGAAGCGTCAGGTTTCATACGGAATGCGATTAAATTGAAAAAATGGGAAAACGTAGGCTAGGTATTGTTAACAGCATTTCTATAAAAATGTCTTATGGCGGAGTTGCCCCTTTCATCAAGAACCTGGATCCGTTTATGCAGGAAGAATTTGATGTTAGCTATATGGTGCTTCCCGGTTGGCTGGAAAGCATTAAAGTCATTCCTCAAAGATTTATATTTCTTTTATACCTGCTTGGGAAAAAAAAGCAGTTAAACGATTGTGATGTTATTTTATCTCACGTTCCTGAAGGGTCCTATATAGTTTCGTTCGGTAAAATCCCCTTCATCCATATTTTCCATGGGAATTCCAATCCAATGTCGCATTCCAGGTATTGGTACGGCAAATATTTTAAATCGGTATTTGACCGGATGGAACAACGTATAATAAGAACAGCAAGCCTGATGTATACGGTAGGTGTTGAACGAAAAGGAATTCCAAAAATTTTCAACCCCGTATTACATTCGGTAAAAATAAAGGTCAATTCAGAACGAAGCGGATTGGTTTTTTCAGGGCGGCTGGAGAAGGTCAAAAATATAGACAGGCTGATAAGAATGTATGCAGGGCTTCCGGAGTCGGTTCAAAATGAAAACCCGTTTTATATTGCCGGTACCGGTACTCTTGAAGGCACACTGAAAAAACTTGTTTCTTTCTTAGGCTTGGAGAATAAAATAATTTTTCTTGGAGAATTGAAAAATGAAGATATGGTGGAAGCAAATTCTACCAAAAAAATTCTTTTGATGGCTTCTTCACTGGAGGGAATGCCAATGGCTATTGCAGAGGCTCTTTCGGTAGGAGTTCCTGTAATTTCAACAGATGTTGGTGATATTGCCCGGATTATAAAGAATAATGTAAACGGTTTTTTACTGCCGGTTACCTTTGCGGATGATGAGTATATGGAATGTATCTACAGAATATTAAATGATTATGACCGGTTTTCTAAAAATGCATTGTGCTCTGCAGAAATCTTTCGCTCCGATAAAATTGCCGCGGCTCTGATAAGTGATATTAACAGCATAATTAAATAATCGTGAAAATAATCCTTATTCACAGTTATTACAGGTTAAGGGGAGGGGAAGATGAGGTATTTGAACAGGAGTTTGAACTATTGAAACAAACAGAGGATGTAAGAGCAATTACTTTTCGCAATTTAACCGGCTGGAGGGGAGCTGTTCAATTCCTCCTGTCAATCTGGAATATCAGTGTAGCAGGGAAGGTAAAGCGGATCATTTTCCGGTTTAAACCGGATATTATCCAGATATATAACTGGCATTATGCTACAGGACCCATAATCATTCGGGTGGCAAAAAAACTGGGAGTCCGGGTTGTTATCAATGTACCCAATTACCGCCTTCTTTGCCCTTCTGCTACTTTAGTGCATAAGGGCAAACTATTTACCGGCAGTATTGATAAAAGGGGATTTCCCTGGCTGGCTGTTCAAAAAAAAGTATACCACAATTCTTTTTTCCAAAGTTTCTGGATGGCTTTTGTAGTTTACTTTCACAAAAAATTAGGAACCTGGCATAAAGTGGACCTGTATATAGTGCCTACGGGTTCGGTTAAAAAATTATTCACCGAAAATAAAAGTTACCTGGACCTGCCTCCGGAAAAGTTTGCTGTAAAGCCAAACTTTTCAGTTAATACGGTCGTTTTACCTGCTAAAAGAGGCAGTCATTTTTCGTTTATCGGTCGCTTATCGGAAGAAAAAGGCATTCATGTTTTACTTGAGGCATTTAAAAACAGCCCTCATGAACTGGTTATTGCCGGCAGCGGACCTTTATCGGATATGATAAGGGAAACCTGCTCCGGGAATTCCAATATTCAATATGTCGGCAACCTCAGTAAAGAAGGTGTAAAAGCAGCTTTGAGCGCCAGCACGGCCTTGATTTTTCCCTCGATATGTTTTGAAACATTCGGGCTGGTAATTACAGAGGCTTTCTCCGCGGGTTGTCCTGTAATTGCTTCTGATATAGGGTCTCCAACGGAACTCGTCCGCGAAGGGGTAACCGGATTGTTATTTAAAGCGGATGATAAGAATTCCCTGCGTAACCGGCTGGATTTCTGGAAAAACCTGAACGAGGCCGGAAAGGAACAATACAGGAAAAATTGTATTTCAACCTATGAAAATCTATATACACCCCTTAAGAACCGTGTACAACTTTTAAACATTTACCAGTCTGTAATAAATAATACATCCGGTATGATATGATTTCGTAAAACTTCGGACGGATGAGAACCTGAACAGTTAAGTCCGGGCTGAAAAAAACGCAATCATCATCTAATTGAAGCATCCATGAGAAGGAAGAAATTGTTTGGTGTTAATATAAATCTGGGAGATTATTCATCTTTTGTTGAAACTATTATCTCACAGGCTTCTTCTGAAGGCTATTCCGGCTATGTTTGTGTTGCAAATGTTCACATGCTCATGGAAGCGTATCATTCAGACCAGTTTACCCAGATTTTAAATCGTGCGAGTCTGGTAACTCCGGACGGAATACCGCTCCGGTGGGCTTTAAGATTTTTATTTGGAATTAAGCAGGACCGGGTAGCGGGAATGGATTTGCTGTCAGATCTGTTGATTGCCGCCGAGCGGCAGAAAATTCCCGTTGGTATTTATGGAGGGGCGCAGGAAATGCTGGACAAGGCGAGGATATATTTTGAAAAGAAATACCCCGGTCTTGTCCTGGCAAAAATATACAGCCCTCCTTTTAGACCCCTGACCGCACTGGAGGACGAAGAAATTATTC
>DCFT01000042.1:1467-11728 GCA_002319885.1 Bacteroidales bacterium UBA1797 | reverse complement strand
TCCTCGTGCATCCCAGCTCTCGGCGGATCTGTAATAATAACATCTGGTTTACCGTTTGTCTCAAAAAACATCCCGGAAAGAACATCTTTCATGTCTCCGGCAATAAATCTCGTATTACTGATCCCGTTAATTTCCGAATTAATAATGGCATCGTGTACTGCTTCATTTAAGTATTCAATGCCTATAACTTTATCTGCAAAGGCCGCGATATAATTAGCAATTGTACCTGTCCCGGAATAAAGATCATAAACGATTTCTTTCCCTGTAAGTCCCGCGAAGTTTCTGGCAATTCGATAAAGTTCAAGCGCCTGCCTGGTATTAGTCTGATAGAACGATTTTGGCCCGATTCTGAATTTAAGCCCATCCATCTCTTCAACTAAATGATTATCACCTTTATAAAGTATGGGCTCCTGATCATTAAGAGAATCATTCCTTTTTGAATTGATCATATACCAAAGTGAAGTGATCTGTCGAAATTCCGAAGAAAGAAAATCCAGCAATCCGTTTCTTTTCTCAACGTCATCGTGGAAAAAGACCATAATAACCATTACTTTACCTTCCAGAGAGTTGCGGATCACAATATTCCTTAGGAAGCCTCTTTGTTCCCGAAGGTCAAAGAATTGCAGGTTATTCTTTTGTGAATACTCCCTGACAGCATTTTTTATTGAATTTGAGGGTTCAGGCTGAAGATGGCATTCTTCTATATCAAGAACCTTATCGAACAGACCCGGTATATGGAATCCAAGTGCACCTTCCCTTTCAAACTTTATGTCAGAACTTACCTCCTCTTTTGTACGCCAGCGTTTGTCGGAAAATGTATATTCCAGTTTATTCCTGTACATGTATATTGCTGAAGATCCTATAATCGGACTTATCTCAGGCAGGTCAATCTTTCCAATCCTTTTCAGATTATCTCTCACCTGCTTCTCCTTAAACTTTAGCTGAAGATCATACGGAAGGTGCTGCCATTTACAGCCTCCGCAAATGCCAAAATGAATACACCGCGGTTCAATCCTGTCGGGCGAGTATTCATGATACTTCACAACTCTGCCTTCCAGGTACTTCTTCCTCTTTTTAATAACCTTTATATCAACTACATCACCCGGTATGAGCATTGGCACGAATACAACAAGATTATCTACCCTGGCCAGTGCATTTCCTTCAGCGCCGATATCAGTTATCTTTACCTTTTCCAATAAAGGGAGTTCTTTTTTTCTTCCCATTCCCGCTTTTATTACCTTTCAAATAATCTGATCTATGTTCCCAATCTGCGCAAATATAACAGTTCCTTAGATAATTCCGGTTTAGTAATTATGTTATCTCAAAATGGTGAAGGTTCCCTTTTCCCGACTGCCATACTTTTTCTATATTTGCAGACATTTAATATTTAAGATGGTTTCGGTTCAGAATATCTCGGTTTCATTCGGAAGTTTTGACCTGTTAACGGACATTTCTTTTCTGATAAATGATCAGGACAGGATCGGACTGGCGGGGAAAAATGGTTCAGGTAAATCAACATTATTAAAGATTATTTCTGGTAATCAGAGCCCTACTTCAGGCATGATTGATATGTCGAAAGAGGTTTCTATCGGTTATCTTCCGCAACAGATGAAAGTTGATGACACTACTACTGTTATAAATGAAACAATTACAGCCTTTTCAGAACTGATAAGCCTTTCTGAAGAAATAGAACACTGCAGTTTCGAGATTGCCCGGCGGGAGGATTATGAGACTTCAGATTATCTGAAGCTTTGTGATCATCTGACCATAGTTGAGGAAAGATACAGGATGCTGGGAGGTACTAACTATATGGCCGAAGCTGAAATGACTTTACTTGGATTGGGATTTGAAAGGAAAGATTTTGACAGGCCAACATCAGAGTTGAGCGGTGGATGGAGAATGCGTATCGAACTAGCCAAAATCCTTCTCAGAAAACCTTCTCTTTTTCTTCTTGATGAGCCTACCAACCATCTTGATATCGAATCTATCCAGTGGCTGGAAACTTTTCTGGCAGGATACTCCGGAGCAGTAGTTCTTGTTTCCCATGATCGTGCATTTCTTGATAATGTAACGAAAAGAACTATTGAAATTTCTCTTGGTAAAATTTATGATTACAAGGCTTCGTGGTCGAAATATCTGATACTGAGACAAGAAAGAAAAGTACAACAGCTCGCTTCATACAGAAATCAGCAGAAGATGATTGAGGACACCGAAAAGTTTATCGACCGCTTCAGATATAAAGCTACAAAGGCTATCCAGGTTCAGTCGAAGATGAAACAGCTCGACAAAGTAGATAGAATTGAAATTGACGAAGAAGATAAAAGTGCTATTCATCTCAGGTTTCCCCCTGCACCACGGGCAGGAACCGTGGTAGTGGAGGCAGAGGCTCTCACTAAAAAATATGGATCGCTTACAGTACTTAACAAGGTGGACTTCAAAATTTCGAGAGGTGAAAAAGTTGCATTTGTGGGTCGTAATGGTGAAGGGAAAACTACCTTGTCGAGGATAATACTTGGTGAGCTCGAATATTCAGGCAATATGAAAATCGGCCATAATGTAAGGATCGGATACTTTGCACAGAATCAGGACGTTTTACTTGATGAAAACAGAACTGTGCTTCAGACTATAGACGATATTGCCAAAGGTGATATCAGGACGAAGATCCGTGATATGCTTGGTGCATTTCTATTCAGGGGCGATGATGTGGAGAAAAAGGTTAAGGTATTATCAGGGGGTGAAAGGGCACGACTGGCACTTGTGAAACTTCTTCTTGAACCGAGTAATCTTCTCGTCCTCGACGAACCAACAAATCACCTTGATATGAGGTCGAAAGATATTCTTAAACAGGCCCTGATCAAATATGATGGCACATTAATTGTTGTTTCACACGACAGGGATTTCCTTGATGGCATTGTGGGGAAAGTGTACGAATTCAAGTATAACAGGATAAAGGAAAATATTGGAGGAATATATGATTTTCTAAGAAAGAAAAAGATTGAGAACCTGAAAGATATCGAGAAAAAAGACAAAATTAAGATTGAATCAGCTCAGGAAAATATATCGTCAAATAAACAGAAATACCTCGACAAAAAAGAATATGAACGAAATCTGAGAAAACTCAGAAAAAGACTTGAAGAATCAGAAAAAATTATTGAAAAGCTGGAAGGGGAAATAATTGCTGTTGACAAATCTTTCATGGAACCTGGAAATTCTTCCGAAGCGCATGAAATTGATTATAAAAATTATCAGGATCTCAAGGAACAGCTTAACGATGAAATGAATAAGTGGGCGCAGTACAGTCAGGAAGTTGAAGAGTTTTTACAAGATAACACCTAAAAATGGATCTGCTTCAGTTTGAAAAAGAATACAGGGTACATGTTTACGAAACCGGTCCTGATGGGAAGCTAAATTTATATTCGCTTTTTAATTACATGCAGGATATTGCTTCCGACCATGCTGTTAAACTTGGGTTTGGCAGGGATGACCTGCTGAGAGATAATCACTTCTGGGTACTGTCAAGGATTTATGTCGTCATCGACAAATGGCCGTTATGGACAGATACCATAAAGATCAGGACCTGGCCAAACGGTACCGACAAGGTTTTCGCTCTCAGAAACTACGAGGTATCAGATCCCGACGGGAGGCATATTGCTTCCGGAACATCATCGTGGTTAATTCTTGACCGCAACACAAAAAGGGTTCAAAGACCCGATTCTACCCTTACCCATTATAACTTTGATCTGCATACCAATATTTCACCTGTCAGATATGCCGAAAAGATTAATGCGGCGTCTGATAACGGAATTCTTTCGCCTATATACAGAATAAAGGTCAGCGATCTGGATGTAAATCTGCATACCAACAATGTAAACTATCTGAAATGGGTAAGCGATAGCTATCATCTCGATTTCATCATGAACAATGAAGCTCAATCTGCTGAAATTAACTATCTTGCAGAATCGATGAGTGATGAAGAAATATTTATAAGAACATCTTTTGATAAGGAGAATGAAAATTTCTGCAACCATTCAATATTCAGAACTAATGATAATAAGGAACTTTGCAGAATAAGAATTGAATGGAAAAAGAATAACAATAAATAAAATACTAATTTTGGGTATGAAGAATAGAAATAACATCAGAACTATATGTCTACTGATATCATGTATTCTGGTTACCGTTGTATTCAATTCGTGTAAAACTACTCAACAGTCTGTTGATTACAAAGACCTGTCCTATCTTTATAATCCTACTAAAAGTCCTATCAATCCGCAATTTAACATCATTAATAATACCGATGAATCGTCAGTATTGTCTGTCAGGTTTTCTGCCAGTGATCTTTTTTTCTCAGAAGCTAATCCGCAAAATGTTCCGACTGCAGAGATAGTTATTACTGTTAAGCTTTATAATCTCAGCCAGGCAAAAGCGCTGGCTGATACAGCGTTATCAAACTTAAGCATTGTCAAGGAAAAAGGGAAACCCGAGTATGTTTTTGATATTCCGCTTGCAGTTGAAAAAGGAAATGAATATCTGGCTGAGGTTAAAGTTCTCGACAGGCTTCGGCTGCTGGTATCTCAGAATTTTGTTCAGTTTAATACTCTTTCTTATACGAACAGGTATAATTTCAGGATACAGGGTCATTTTGACAAGAATGAACTTTTCAGTCCTGTGCTGAGAATTGATGAATACATCAACGTTATTTATACACGTGGACATGTTGACAGTTTGTTTGTTTCATTTTACAAACCCTTCAAAGAAGTTCCTGATCCTCCATCAATGCTTCTCCCCGAAAAAACACTCGACTATGATCCCCTGAAAGTTGTTGCAATCCCTTATTCCGATTCATTGCCCATGATGTTCCCGAAGGAAGGTATTTATCTGTGCTCGATTGACAGGAATATTAAGGACGGAGTCACATTTTTTAATTTTGGACCTACCTATCCGAAGATTACTACTCCTGAAGTTATGATAGAACCATTGGCATATCTTGCAACCCAGGATGAGATGGCAGAAATGAAATCCTCTGTAAAGCCGAAAGCAGCACTCGATGATTTTTGGATCAAATGCGGTGGTAATGTTGATAAATCCCGTGAACTTATCCGGATCTTTTATACCAGGGTAATGTATTCAAACTATTATTTTACTTCATATAAGGAAGGATGGCGAACTGAAAGAGGTATGATCTATATAATATACGGACCACCCGACAAAGTTTATAAAACAACTGATGGTGAAAGCTGGGGTTATAAAAAACCTGTTGTAAAATCAAAATGGGGAGGGAGATTCACAGTATCTGATTCTTATCTTTTCTTCAACTTTAAGAAAAGAGAAAATATATTCTCAAATAATGACTTTTACCTTAGTCGCAGTGAGACTCTCATTACATTATGGGATAAAGCAATAGCAAGCTGGAGGAAAGGGATTGTTTTCCGTCTCGATAATCCGAAAGGCATATAAAAATAATCCTGCGTTTGAAGTGCCCTGAGTCAGAGATTTATCCCTCTTAAGCACGACATGCGGATAATAATTCAGGTACTTAAAAAGTAAAATTGATATTTAAAGATATTTAATATATAGTTTATGCAGAAAGAATCAGATTGTATTTATGGATTGCATGCAGTGATAGAGGCAATAAGAGCCGGAAAACAAATCGACCGGCTTCTTATAAAACAAGGATTGCAGGGTGCTCTCTATCATGAACTTATGACAGAGGTTAAAGCTCATAACATTGTATTTCAGATTGTACCTGTTGAAAGAATAGAACTCGTTACAAGGAAAAATCACCAGGGGGTGCTGGCCTGGCTCTCAATAATTGAATATCAATATATTGCCAACCTTCTTCCTATGATATTTGAAAAGGGTGAAGATCCTTTGATAATTGCTCTTGATGGTGTTTCGGATGTTAGAAACTTTGGCGCGATAGTCCGTACAGCTGAAAGCCTTGGCGCACATGCAATAATAATACCCGAAAAAGGATCCGCAAGGATAACCGCCGATGCAGTTAAAACATCGGCCGGTGCTTTACATTCCTTTCCCGTTTGCAGAGAAAAAAGCATTGTAAGGTCAATAGAATACCTGAAAGAATCAGGACTCAGGGTGTTCTGTGCGGGTGAGAAATCGGCAAAATCAGCGTCGGAGACAAAATTAACCGGACCTTCGGTTTTAATACTTGGCGCAGAAGACAAAGGAATAAGCCGCGAGCTGTTATCATTGGCGGATGATCAGATTAAGATCCCCATGACAGGAACAATCGGTTCACTTAATGTATCTGTAGCGGCCGGTATTCTTTTATATGAGATAATCAGACAACGTTCGCTCTGATTTTATTCTATTATGCTTCTTATCCTGTGGTCAAGCATCTCCTGATCAGAGGTAAATGATGCCAGTCCGGCCAGTGTAAGTAATGTATCTGGAGCAATCTTCCCTTCACTTATTTTATTCTCCCATCTTGAATGAAGAGGTATCTTCCCGTCGGAAACAATGAAACTTTTCTCTTCCCTTGATAGTGAGGGGAACATATCTTCACATCCTTCTTCATGAGCAATGTGAACCAATTCAGATCCGCTTGCAGGTAATTTAGCAGCTAAACGTTCGGCGAGATTGAGTACTTTATTATCAACTTCCCAGAATTTCTCAATATGAGCGTCTTTTGCTGAATCATAAATGCTGACATCGTAATTTTCATGAGTATGGGAAGAAAATTTTCCGGATAACTCTTTATGCCCTGCAGCTGCAACTTTAGGAGGCATCGTAAACACGTCTACACCAGCCAACATTTCGAGCTGGGCGTAATTTCTCAAACTTGCTGCTATTTGTTTGGTCTGCCATGGGTTTTCTGCAGTAAGCCCGGTTACCCAATTCTGAGAAGAGATAACCGCTTTCTCCCCTGCTCCTGTTCCATCGCCTAAATTATTATTTAGCATGTACGCACCGATCCTGCCCAGAAACACATTCACATAATCAGGTCGTGCAACTTTTGTAACAAGTACATTTTCGCGTGCACTGAAGCCTAGTGTGAAATTGACTTTTACGCCTGAATCCTTGAGTAGTCTTGCTCCTATCAATCCCTCAGCAGTATACGGGACTTTAACAATAAACTGTTCAGGACAGATATCATGAAATCTTCTTCCATAATTCTGAATTGCTTTAATATCATGAGCCGTATCAGTATGTAATTCGACGCTTACATAACCGCCGAACTTTAAAGCCAGTCTCAGGGCATGCCGGGCATTTAAGATAAATGCTATCTCTTTAACCCTTTCTTCCTGGGGAAGATCTCTTACCACACTTTTTGCCTCGGAAATAAAAACATCATATATACCTTTTTGTATCTCATTATTAAGCAACGAATTATTCGTGGTTAACGCGCCCATCTCGGCTGACCAGTTTGCTTCAGCTTCCTCCATATCACCTGTATCAAGCCAGAGTTCCGTACCTGTATTATAAAGCGCTTCCCAGAAAGGATCACTTTTCACGTTAACATGTTTTTCACTTAGATTTTTCCAAATAAAATCGCTGATTCTGGTATTTATATCGGCCATGGTTTCAAGTATTGATTTCAGATTCTATTAATTCATTTTTTTTTGATAAAGCTTGCAGGTCATCACCTGTGGGTTGCTGGAAAACTTTTAGTCCGAACTCATTCATTACCGCCAAAAGGTGTTCGACAATATCAGACTGAAGGTTCTCGTATGGAATAAACTGGATTTTTGTTGTGAACAGATTGAATTGCAACTGCAGACCATTCCCGTTATAAGGCTGGTGTTTCAGAATAATTGTCTGCCCTTTATCCACTTCGGGAATTTGCTTAATATAGGCTTCGGCATATAGCCTGAAAAGCCCCAGGTTTGTAATTTTCTGCGAATTGAAAAACGGAGAATCGCTAAGGTTAATTTTGTTACCCTGCTGATCGGATTTTCTTTTCGATGTTTCAATTGCTTCTTTAATAGCCGGAACCCTGCAAAGTCTGTCTTCCAATTCTTTGTCAGCAAACCTGATACTCCGTATATCAATGAAAATGGATCTTTTTACCTGTCGTATTCCGGCCTCCTCCATTCCCCTCCAGTTCTGGAAGGAATCATTAACAAGCGAATAGGCAGGTACTGTGATTATAGTTTTGTCGAAATTCTGAACTTTAACAGTATTCAGAGTTATATCTGAAACGATACCATCCACATCACGCCGTGGTATTGAAATCCAGTCTCCCACTTTCAGCATCTTATCGGCTGAGAGCTGTATACTGGCGACAAGTCCCAGCAGAGTATCTCTAAATACGATAATCAGCACAGCAGCCATAGCTCCCAAACCAGCAATAAGAGAGCTCATATCTTTTTTGAATACCACTGATATAACGATAAGAAACGTTACAACAACTATGAAAATTTTCAGGAGTTGAACATACCCCTTAATATGCCGGTGGCGCGCGATCGGTAAAGTTTTATAGATTTCATGCCATGCTTCTATAAACGAATTAATGACTACCATACCTATAATCAACATATAAATATAGGTGAGTTTATGAACCACAAACATCCATCCGGGATAGGTCTTAAGAGCCCATGCAGCAAGAAACCATATAACAAGGGCAGGAGCAAAGTGCGATAGACGGGTAAAAACTTTTTGTTCAAGGAAAATATCATCCCAGGTGTTAGTGGTCTTTTTGACTATGCTGGTAACAACTTCGAGGATGATTGCTTTTGCTAAAATGTTTGAGAGCCAGCTAAGCAAAATGACAATCAATACCAGAACCATGGTACTGAGAAATGAAGAGAAGCTGTAGCCTAATCCTGCGTGAATGAAAAAGTCTTTAAACCATATTGCAGGATCGTTTATTAATGACATATCAGAATACTTAAATAATTAGTGACAAAAATAGATAAATTATCAATCCCTCTCATTGAATATTTTTAGCTTTACAACATTCTGTTAAAAATATATTAGCTATGAGAACAATAATTTCACTTATTTTGTTTTGGCTGTCAATCACCTTAACAGCACAGGTCAATTTTGACAAATATTTTACTGACAAAGTCTTAAGGTTCGATTTTATGCTTGCGGGTAATAGCCACACCACAACTGTTTACCCGGCAGGAATGAAGGAGGAGCCATACTGGGCCGGATCTAAAACTAATCTCATAAATCCTTTCAACTCCGGAAATTTTAAATATGAACTATTTGATGTAGCCGGTAATACTCTTATTTATTCCAGAGCATTCTGTACACTTTTCCAGGAGTGGCAGACGACCGATGAAGCAAAGACTATTGACAGAAGTTTCTATGAAGTGGCTACAATGCCCTACCCAAAAGACAAAGTCAGATTTATTCTCAGCAAGAGAGAACGGAATGGTTTATTCTCAAAATTGTATGAAACCGATATCGACCCGGCGAATTATTTTATCAGAAAAGAAAATACAGTAAATGTGGCAGTCACAAAAATTTACGGCGAAGGCGACCCCCATACTTCAGTTGATCTTGCATTTATAGCGGAAGGGTACAAAGCAGATGAAATGGGAAAATTCAGAGAAGATGTAAAAAAGATGGCTGATTATCTCTTTGCAGAACCCCCGTTTAGTGATTATAAGGATAAATTTAATATCTGGGCGGTTGAGGCAGTATCTCAGGATTCCGGAACTGACATTCCTGGTGAGCATATATATGTAAATACAGCTCTGAATTCAAGTTTCTTTACTTTTAATCTTGACAGGTATCTGACTACCCAGGATATCAAAGCCGTAAATGATTATGCTGCCGCGGTCCCTCACGATAATATAGTTGTACTAATAAACAGCACAAAGTACGGAGGAGGAGGTGTTTACAACTACTATACTGGGACAACAACTGGAAATCAGCTTTCACCAATAGTCTTTATTCATGAATTTGGACATGGATTTGTTGGTCTGGCTGACGAATATTATACATCTGAAGTCGCATATGATGAATTTTACCCTCTAAACGTAGAACCCTGGGAACCAAACATAACCACACTTGTCAATTTCGGTTCAAAATGGGGAAATATGATATCCAAGAATACTCCTGTTCCAACGCCAGCGGAGAAGAAATATGAAAATGTAACTGGACTTTTTGAAGGAGGCGGGTATTCTGCAAAAGGAATTTACCGTCCCGAGATGGATTGCAGAATGAAAAGCAATGGCCCTAAAGGGTATTGTTCCGTATGCCGGGATGCAATAAAAGAAATGATTGAATTTTACATAAAATAAAAAACATGTAGGGACGTTGCATGCAACGTCCCTACAAAACATGC
>DCFT01000042.1:0-1157 GCA_002319885.1 Bacteroidales bacterium UBA1797 | reverse complement strand
CTACAAAACATGCAACGTCCCTACAGTTTTTTATTTTTTCTTCCTATCGATAAGATAGAACAATACAAGGCTAAGACCGCCGAATAAGAATACCATCGACGTATAATCTGCTCCGTTTTCCATTGCACCCATCGAATGAAGTACATCACCGGCGATAATTCCAAATCCAACACCCATTAAAAGCATGCCTATTTTTAATGTCACTTTGTTCCAGTTAAATAAAGATGTCTCACCTTCTTTACCGGTATTAAAAAGACTTGCATCTGCTCCCTTGTCTATAAGGGCCATTCTTTCTTTGTTTCTGTTAGTTATATGAACATAGTATAGTCCAAAAACTGTTGCGAACAATGCGATAAACCCAACTAATACTCCCATGACTTTAATTATTAATTATTGATTAAGAACTCTTTTTGTACCTTTAGACTACCGGTATCACAGGGCGGTTACAAAAAAATGAATAATAAATAAAGTAATATTCAGCGTAACCAATTAATATCTTTGCTCGTCAAAGCAGAAGAATGGACTATAAGGGTGACATATTTTATATTGAGCAGATACTTGCAGGAAACAGTAATTCTTTCTGTCATATTGTCGATAAGCATAAGAACAAAGCTTATAATCTAGCTTTCAGGATATGCGGAAATCACGAAGAAGCTGAAGAGATTGCTCAGGATTCATTTTTAAAGGCATACAAGTCACTTAAGAGCTTTAAAATGAAAAGCAGTTTTGCCACCTGGCTTTATCGAATCGTATATAATAGCGCAATATCTCATGTAAGAATAAAGAAAAAAGGGGTCCTTTCGCTTGAGGATTTTCCGGTTGACGCCACTGATTTCATAGGTACTGACACAAGCGAGGAGGAAGCTGAAACAGAATACAGGAATTCTTTGGTTAACTTTGCTCTTCAGAAAATCACCGAAGAAGAAAGAGGACTTATCAGTCTGTATTATTACGAAGATTTGAGTACAACTGAGATTTCGGATGTTACAGGAATAAGTAAATCAAATATCAAAGTAAAGCTGTTCAGAGCACGGCAGAAGATGCTTGAAATAATAGAAAAGGTTGAAAATAAAAAATTAATATATCATGAATGACCAGGGAAAATACAACAGAGATCTTCTCAGAGAGTATATTGCTCCCGGTAAGATAGAGAAAGC
>DCFT01000010.1:19610-20254 GCA_002319885.1 Bacteroidales bacterium UBA1797 | reverse complement strand
CTGATTCTTTCAGTCTCGGCCTGATCACCGAAAAATTCATCTTCGCCGGCGCATTGCCATGGCTGAAGATGACTGAGCAGAATATTGTTATCGACGGCCCTGAGGCTCCTGTGAATAAATATGTCATCTGTCTCAGCAAAAGTGACCGGTTGCAGAAGGACCATTAAGCTCCTGTTTATTGACATGGTAAGAGTCAGCAGGCTGTTGAGCTCGCGTGGCCTTATTCCTATGCGTTCATTATCAAATAGTTTACGTGTAGGAACTTTTTTAAGGGAATATATTATATATGAATCGGAGAACTGAGGTGCCGGAAAAGGAATTGATGACTTGGTGAAACTGAGATCCGAAAGAAACCCGTTCAGTTCCTGCAAGCCTTTGTTATTACGGGCAATGCCTATATATAGAAATTCATTCTCATTTCTGAATTCCATGCCTGCAACAGGTCTGATATTGTTTCTTGCGCATTCTCCGGCAAATTCCGGAATTCCCGTTGAGTTGTTGATATCGGTGAGAACAATAGTATCTGTTCCGGCTTCCAGTGCTTTCTGTACAAGCTGTTCAACGGACATGGTTCCGTAGCGTAGACTGTAATATGAGTGACAGTTCAGATACATAGTGACTGGAGTGACTAAAGTGACTAAAGT
>DCFT01000010.1:10032-19320 GCA_002319885.1 Bacteroidales bacterium UBA1797 | reverse complement strand
GTGACTAAAGTGACTAAAGTGACTAGAGTGATTAGAGATTTAAATTTTTGCCGATTGAAGTGAAAATTGCCAGCAACTCGTTTGATTCATTGAATGCTGATTCTGATTCGGTAGCTTCAGCCCATTTCATATCTATACAGATCTCCAACCAGTAACTTGTTTCGCTGGCTTCGCTTTCGCAGATTCTAATTTTGTTTTTAAAATCTGCTCTGCTTCTTGATCTGTTTGCTTCACGGTAATTTGCACCAATACTGGTTCCTGCTTTTGTAAGCTGATTTCTGACAATCTTACCTTCAACTGTATTCGGCAGGGTAGCTGACAATTTAATGATCCTTATTGCAAATGCTTTGGTTCTGACCTCAAGCTTTCTGCTAAACTCTTTGTTTTCCATATATTTTAACTTTGGTTGCTCTTAACTCTAGTCACTTTAGTCACTTTAGTCACTCTAGGCACTTAACCTTATCTTCCTCCATACATCATATACTTTTTAAGTCTTTCCTCCATCATATTTTGCTCTTTCAGGGCATTTTCGAGCTGTTTTAAGGCCTTTTCCTCTCTTTCGGTTACCGTCATTACTCCCGAAGCTCTCCTGACCGCATTTCGCCCGAAACGCTTTCTGATCTTGTCCATTGCCATATAAAGACTGACCTTTTCAGGTGTATCGTCAAACATGTCGAGCTGCTGAACCCCCCTTACCAGGTGACTGAATCTTACACCAATGAGTCTTATCAGCATGCGTCGCTGGTATAGCCGGGCAAATAGTTCTTTGGTGATATCGGCAAGAACATGGTCAAATGATGTGTAGGGTATACGTTTCTGCAGTGTATGGGTATCGAAGTTTGAATATCTGATCTTGACAGTAATGCATGAAGTGAGTTTCTCCTCTTTTCTCAGTTCGAACGCAATCTTCTCTACCATGCTTACCAGCAGCTGATTCAACCTTACCAGGTCGGTGGTATCTTTTTCGAAAGTATGTTCGGTACTTATCGATTTCTGTTCAGAATAACTGATGACGGGAGTAGAGTCTATTCCATTGGCTCTTTTCCATATTTCAATACCATTTTTTCCCATCAGCTTTTCGAGCATCTCGATGGGGATATTCCTCAGGGTATAAATTGTGGCAATACCCATTGAGCGTAGTACCTGGTAAGTCTTCTGGCCGATCATCGGTATTTTTCTGATCGACAGCGGATCGAGGAACGGAAGCACAATATCTTTTTGCACCTCAATCTCACCATTTGGTTTTGCCTCGCCGGTTGCGATTTTTGATACGGTCTTATTGACTGAAAGACCGATTGATATTGGCAGACCGGTCTCTTTTATTATATACTGGCGTAATTCATGCGACCAGTTATAGCAGCCGTAGAAACGGTCCATGCCTGTAAGATCGATGTAGTGTTCATCGACCGATGCCTTCTCATATAATGGTGCCCTTTCCGCAATTATGCCGGTTACCATGTTGGAATAGTTGGAGTAGAGCTCCATGTCACCTCTTATCACAATTGCATCGGGACACATATTCCTGGCCATTTTCATTGGCATAGCGGAGCTCACGCCGTACTTTCTTGCCTCATAGCTGCAGCTCGATACAACTCCGCGGTCCGACATACCGCCTATTATGACCGGCTTTCCGTTCAGGCGGCTGTTCTTAAGCCTTTCAACCGATACAAAAAATGTATCGAGGTCGAGATGCAGAACTGATCGGTCTATGTTACCGGGAAAAATCATTTTATTAAATAGTTAATTGTTAATTAGATAGTTAGTTATTTCCCCGTGTTTTTGCCCCCCTGCCCCCCTGAAGGGGGGGAATTCTCTGCTCTCAAGTGAAATTCCACTAAAAGCCACAGAATTATTCCCCCTTCAGGGGGATGTCCCTCGTCAGCGGGACAGGGGGTATTACTCCCAAAACAGAATCATCCTTTATTCTAAAAAATATTCACTTTTTCTTGCACATATAACAATTAAGTTTTACTTTTGATTAGAAAATAATCAATTTTATGATTACAATATAATCAATTTTTAATTATGTACTTTGCATCTAACATTAAATTTTTAAGAAAAAGGAAGGGCAGGACACAGGATGATGTGGCATTTGCCCTTAACCTTAAACGTTCAACCCTTAGCGGGTATGAGAACGGAGTGGCCCAGCCTGGAATAGAAATCCTGATATCCTTTTCCGGTTATTTCAATATTGCGATTGACACTATACTTAAACTGGATATTTCAAAGTTGTCGGAAAGTCAGCTTGGTGAGCTTGAAAGAGGATACGATGTTTATGTGAAAGGAAGTAATCTCAGAGTATTGACAACAACTGTCAATTCCGACAACAGGGAAAATATTGAGTTGGTACCTGAAAAAGCAAAAGCAGGCTATACAACCGGGTATGCCGATCCGGAATATATCGGTGAGCTTCCTGTATTTTCCTTACCATTTCTTTCAGACAAAAAGAAATACAGGACTTTTCAACTGAAAGGCGACTCCATGCTTCCTATTCCTGATGGTTCCTGGGTTACCGGCGAATATGTACAGGACTGGATGCAGGTAATCAGCGGGAAAGCTTATGTGGTGTTCACTCTCAACGACGGGATAGTATTTAAGGTTGTTGAAAATAATTTAACAAAAGAGGGCAAATTAGTTCTCTATTCGCTTAACCCTGTCTATGAACCATATGAGGTACATGTAAATGAGGTAAAAGAGATATGGAAATTTGTGAATTATATAAGCAGTGAATTACCCGATCCTGTATTACCGGAAAAACAACTCATTCAGGCAGTTGCCGGAATGAAACACGACCTTGAAAGAATTAAAGCCAAACTGGGAAAAGATATTTCAGATATAGATGAAGACAAGTAATCTCTGTGGCCCTCCGTGTATCCTCTGTGGCTCTCAGTGTAACTAAAAAAAAAACTGACTTAAAGTTATACAGAGGAAATCGCAGTGTTGCACAGAGTCTTTAATCCTGGTAAATCCACCTTGCATCTTCAAACCGTATAGGAATTGATGATATATCAGCAAGCTCTTCCAACTTAAACATTACATGAGCTAAAAGCTGTAAGTGATTTATATTCTTGAGTTTATTAGTTGTTTCAGAGCTCATTATGATAAAAGCTCCAGGCTCAATAAAGTTCCTTAATGAGGGTGACTCACATATAACCGGAGCCCCTTCAGGTATTAGGTCCATAATTTTATTAAAAACAAAAAGAAGACGGTCATCCAGGACCTTCGCGAAATATACTTTGGCAGCGCCGGCTTTCAGCATACGCGATGTGTCCTTTGTGGTTTCAGTGTTTGTTTCTTCATATATGGCATATCCTGGTTCTTCATATAAAGCTTTTAATCCTGGCGTAGTTTCATGGAAATGAGGACTTATCTTTATTGCAATGACATCCAGCTGCTTAAACTGCCCAATGATCATGCAGGCCATCGTTGTTTTACCCGATTTGGTGCCCGTGCCTGCAATCAATAAAAGATTTGGGATAATCATATACAACATTTAAAAAAATAACCACAAAGTTCTCAAAGCAGGCTCAAAGCACACAAAGAGAAAATAACTTAATTCATTCCTATAGCTATCGGAACTTTGTGAGCTTTGTGCAATCCTTTGTGGTCTTTGTGGTTAAAAAATTCCAAATAGAACTTTTTATTCTTTAGTCAAAGCAATTATCTGATCGACAATCTTCTGATTATCTGATTCAGGAATATGTCCTTTAAAAATATATCTGCAAACCCTGTTTTTATCAAGAATTACAACAGTGTAGTTATCTTTTGGCAAACCCCATTCATTCTGCAATACAGCCTTATAGTCAAAGAGAATCGTAGTATCGTACTTTTTTGCCTTGTTACCTGCAATTATTCTTATAAGGCCATTAGGTTTCCAGGTCGATTTGCAATCAACAATACCAAACCCCTTAAAGAGATCTTTGCTTAAAGTCTTATCTACATCAGTTGCTTTTTTGACCGCATCATTAAATGCATCATTAAGATCCGATTCATCGGGGTCTACATAATTTATCTGAAGTACTTTGCCAGGCCACGAATTCATTGTGAATTCCTTTTTATCCGCATCAGTAAACATCCAGTCAGGAGCTTTGATTCCAACATCCAGTTTGACATTCTGTTGTCCGAAGGCTCCGGTTAAAGCAAATAAACTGAAAACAAGAGTGATGATCGATTTTTTCATATGTCGTCTTTTAAAATTTACTGCCCAATATATGAATTTTTTATCATTAATTAATTTTCTGTTTTTTTATCATTTATCCGGCCAACAATATTACTTTTGCGGTCTAATTAATTTGTATGCAATTAATAAGAAATATAGCGATCATCGCGCATGTTGATCATGGTAAAACTACTCTGGTAGACCGTATTATACAGGAATGCCAGGTGTTGGACCAAAGAAAGGAAGCTGGTGATCTTATTCTTGATAGTAACGATCTTGAGAGGGAAAGAGGGATTACAATCCTCTCAAAAAACGTTTCAGCGAATTACAAGGGTGTTAAAATTAACATTATTGACACACCCGGCCACGCTGATTTTGGAGGAGAAGTTGAAAGAGTACTCAAGATGGCCGACGGTGTCCTCTTACTCGTCGATGCCCTCGAAGGTCCCATGCCTCAAACAAGATTTGTGCTTGGAAAAGCTATTGCTCTCGGACTTAAACCAATAGTTGTAGTTAATAAGGTCGATAAGGAAAACTGCAGGCCTGATGAAGTTCAGCAGGATGTCTATGAACTTATGTTTAACCTCGATGCCACCGATGACCAGCTTGAATTTGCAACTGTTTTCGGCTCATCAAAATATGGTTGGATGAGCGGAGACTGGAAGAAGCCGACAACTGATATCAAATTCCTTCTTGACACGATTCTTAAAGAAATTCCTGAACCTCCATATATTGAAGGTACAGCCCAGATGCAGGTTGCCTCGCTTGATTTCTCGAGCTATGTAGGAAGAATAGCAATTGGCCGTGTATTCAGAGGTGATATTACGACAGGTTTAGATTACACCTTATGCAAAAGGGATGGCAAGGTAAAAAAAGTACGGGTAAAAGAGCTATATGTCTTTGAAGGTCTCGGCAGAGTGAAAACTGATAGTGTTCGATGCGGAGATCTGTGTGCGGTGATTGGACTGGAAGATTTTGAAATTGGCGATACTCTTGCCGACCTTCTTCTCCCTGAAGCCTTAAAAAGGATAGAGGTTGACGAACCTACTATGAGCATGGTCTTTACTATCAATAACTCTCCTTTGTATGGAAAAGAAGGTAAGTTTGTTACTTCACGTCACCTTCGTACAAGACTAATCAGAGAGACTGAGAAAAATCTTGCCCTGAAAGTTGAAGAAACAAAATCTGAAGATACATTCAATGTATTCGGCCGTGGAATTCTGCATCTTTCAATTCTTATTGAGACAATGCGACGGGAAGGTTATGAATTCCAGGTTGGAAAGCCAAAAGTTATTTTGAAAGATATAAACGGTGTTAAATCAGAACCTTATGAGACACTGACCATTGACGTTCCACCCGAATTTTCCGGTAAAGCTATTGAACTGGTTACTCAGCGAAAGGGTGAAATGATAGTAATAGAAGCCAAAGGTGACCTTACTCATATAGAATTTGATATTCCTGCCAGAGGTATCATCGGCTTAAGAAATAATATGCTTACTGCCACTTCAGGCGAGGCTGTAATGCATCACCGGTTCAGAGCCTATGATAAATATAAAGGCGATGAGCTTATGCCAAAACCAAACGGATCATTGATTTCACTTGATATGGGAATGGCAACAGGACATGCTATTGACCGGCTGCAGGACAGAGGTCGATTCTATATTGATCCGGGAGAACAGGTATACAGAGGTCAGGTAATAGGTGAACATACACGTCTGGGGGATCTCGAAGTAAATATTGTTAAAGGAAAAAAACTCACAAATATGAGGGCTTCCGGATCTGATGACAGTTTAAGAATAGCTCCAAAGCTGAAATTTTCTCTCGAGGAAGCAATGGAGCAGATAAAGGATGATGAATATCTTGAAATTACTCCTCTGAATCTGAGAATGAGAAAAATTCCCGGGTATAAATTTGCTTAACTGATGTCTTATTTAAATATGAAGCTGTGAGAAATTTAAGAAATTACTTTTTATTGCTTGTTTTTGCATTATTAATAAATTCAGTCTCTTACGGACAAGATACTAATTATGCCGGTTTTGGAATAGATACAAATGGAAGCAGTATTCCTCATGGTCTTAAAGCCGGCGATAAAGCACCTGATTTTATCGGATACGATCAGAAAGGTAAACAGATCGAGCTTAAGAAAATCCTTGAACAGGGTCCGGTTATCCTCTTCTTTTACAGGGGAAAATGGTGTCCGGTATGTAGCAAATATTTAAATGATTATCAGGATTCACTTAAAGTTTTAACAGACCAGGGCTTTAACGTAATTGCTATTACCCCTGAATCAATTGAAAATGTTGAGCAGACAGTAAAATTACATAATCTGACCTTTACTGTCATATATGATTGTCAGGAAAAAATTATGAAAGACTATGATGTTATGTTTAGCGTTACGAAAGCTTATCAGGATAAAATACTATCAGAATATTCAATCAATATAGCTGAAAATAACGGGAGGGATGCTGCCAGGCTTCCTGTACCGGCAACCTATATAATAAACAAGGACGGAATAATAGTTGCTGTTCAGTTTGATCCGGATTACCGGAACAGAGCCTCGGTAAAGTGGATGCTTAAAAACCTCGGACTGGCATTCTAGAAATATAAATTACAATTTTCTGTAATTGATTTATGTTTTATTGTAGAGACGCCCAATTTGGGCATCTCTACTGTCATAAAAAGGCGTCTCTACTGTCATAAAAAGGCGTCTCTACATCCATTTTTCAGAGATTTAATTAATCTATTGAGATATTCAGATAATCGTTCAGAGGTTTCATGGCTCTAAACACGTTAATCACATGGGTCATAAAATCGCTACTGAGCACCAATTTGTCGGAGGCTTCATTTACAACAAGGTAACTCTTTAATTTAAGTAGCTCAATATGAGGATGATCCTTGGGATATCCTTTTGGCGCCGTTTTTAGCTTTTCACCATCAATAGTTCCGAAATATTTTATGAATTCTTTTGCGTTAATGATTTTGATGAACTCATCGGGAGAGTCACTTATTTTTTCCCGTATAGAAGATAACCATGGCGATGGAGGTGTGTATGCTCCTCCTGCCATTATACTCTTGCCAGGTTCAATATGAAAGTAATACCCGGCAAATTTATCACCATTTTTTTTCCCGCCACGGACAATAAATGCTCCAAAATGAGTTTTGTAAGGAGATTTGTCATTTGAGAACCTGATATCGCGATTTATTCTGAAGACACAGCTCTTAGCTTCCAACCCTTTCATGACCGGTTCAAAAAGAATTACATTATCTATTATCTCCTGAACAAATGATTCGTAGTTCTCCTTAGCGTCAAGGTATAGCGGCCGGTTTGCAACAAACCAGTCACGGTTGTTATTACAGTTTATTGCAGTCAGAAAATCGAGTGTTGATTTTTTAATCGTATTCATTCTGATTCAGTTTATAATTTTTCCCGGTTGAATAATTGTCTTATGTTTAAAAAAGTATCCTGAAGTTATTTATTCTCATAAACAGCAACAGTGATCATATTGTTGTTTCAATAGTTAATAACCGGATATCAAAAACGAAAGTCTATTTATAGTTTAAAGCTTCTGTATACTTATTTTTATGTAAGTCGTATGCCATGAGCGTGTTGCCATGACGTTGGTATAAAATACCCTCATGTATAACCGGATGTGAAAAATGTTGAAGGTTTCCTTCCCTAATCCGGAATGAACTTATTTCTTTTATCTTCCCATGGTTATACGCTAAAAGCATCATATCGCCCTTCTGCGTATAGTAATAAAGCATATTATCTGCAGCAATAATTGCACCACTTCCAATTCTCAATGAATCTGTCAGCGTACCTGTAGATGCGTTTAAAGATCGCAGATCTGGTTTAGCTGTACCGCAACCATACAGAAAATCACCTATTTTAACTACCCCACCCATAAAACTGTCAAACCCTTTATTTCGCCATACTTCCGTAATTTTTGTTCCGTCATCTGAAAGTCTGAGTTTAACTGCACAATTTCCATCACCGGCAACATAATATATTGAACCTTTTTCGTACAAAACCGTGTTACAATGCGTATCTCCGTAGCCAGGAAGCCTTTTCTCAGGAGGATAATTGTCCTGCAACTGTGACCACAATAAATTCCCTGTTTCAACATCAAACCCCATCATATGATATGCGGAAAAAGTGACAACAATTCTTCTTAATGGAAGCTCTATCAGCTTAGGAGAGTTATAGGCTGAGCGTTCACCAAATCCTTTGTTTGACCAGATTAGTCTGCCATTGAACCTGTTCAAAGCAACTACATTATTAACCTTCCCACCAGTGGTCCAGAATATTTTTTCCCCCTCAACCAGGGCTGATTCCGAATGTCCGTGAAGTGGAAGCGCTCCGTTAAAGTCAACAGCGAGATCTTTCGACCAGATGATTTTTCCATCGGACCTGTTTATGCAGTAAAGGTTACCAAGTCCTGTGCCAACATATATCAGATCATCAACAATAGTAGGAGCGGACCTAGAACCAGGATATGATTTTACCCATTCCTTCCCGAGAGTGGTTTGCCATTGTTTTTCACCTCTGAGATTAAAGCTGAAAAGTATTTCCATTGAATCTACCTCTCCGGTTATATAAAAATTTTCTTCAGTAAATACAGGAGAAACAAAACCATTTCCAATATTTTTAATGGACCAGAGTTCTTTTGGCCCTTCGACAGGCCACGATTTAAGAAGATTTGATTCGTAGTAAATACCCTCACGGTCACGACCCCGCCATTCGTAAGTTCTGGTAGGTCCTGAAGATGATGTTAAGAGAAGGGTAAGTGCAAGGAGTACAGGAATCTTTTTCATTTTAATCCGGTTGCTTTAATATTTAAAGTCCAAAGATAATTTTACAGGGCATATAATTGCAATAATTTTAGCATTATCATTTTCAGTTTGGGAGTGTTGTCCTCTGCAGGTTTTCCGGCTTAAATGCCAATGCCACGTGTATAGTAATCAGTTTTCTGCTTGCAGCTTGGTAGCAAAATTGATAAGCAAATCATTCCAGTTAAGAACAGAGAGTTTTTCTGGTTTTCATATTAATTTAGTATTATCAATTTCTATTTTTTCTGAAATTTTAATTCGCCGTGCATGGCTTTTTTAAAAAATTCACCGCTTTCTGT
>DCFT01000010.1:9521-9961 GCA_002319885.1 Bacteroidales bacterium UBA1797 | reverse complement strand
GCAGGTTTTCCGGCTTAAATGCCAACGCCACGTGTATAATAATCGGTTTTCTGCTTGCAGCTTGGTAGCAAAATTAAGAAGCAAATCATTCCAGCTAAGAACAGAAAAGGTTTTCTGGTTTTCATATTAAGTTAGTTTTATCAATTTCTATTTTTTCTGAAATTTTAATTCGCCGTGCATGGCTCTTTTAAAAAATTCACCGCTTTCTGTAAGTTCGTATGTATCCCATGATTTTAACATCCTGGGACCCCATTCAGGGTCAAACACCCAACATGTCCAGCTTATGCCCTTTCCTTCCAGGTAACTTAATATCCTGTTTCCATAATGATTATCATCGATTTTCTGACCTGGTTGCATATCAAAGCCAAATTCAGTTGCAACAACCGGATATTTGTCCGCTGCAAATCCAAAGTCCTCTTCCCATTTTGGTTCCCATGGCT
>DCFT01000010.1:9345-9484 GCA_002319885.1 Bacteroidales bacterium UBA1797 | reverse complement strand
TTTCTGTAAGTTCGTATGTATCCCACGATTTCAACATTCTGGGACCCCATTCAGGGTCAAACACCCAACATGTCCAGCTTATGCCTTTTCCTTCCAGGTAACTTAATATCCTGTTTCCATAATGATTATCATCGATTGT
>DCFT01000010.1:0-8954 GCA_002319885.1 Bacteroidales bacterium UBA1797 | reverse complement strand
GGATGGGTAACATAGCCAATTCCTTCAGCGTTTATAGGATTTTCATGAAGCGGTGTAAGGTCGTATGCCCAGTCGAATCCGGCGACGAGAGGAATTGGTTCATTATCGTATGATCTGATAAGACTGATAATATTTTCATTGATTTTTTTCCATTCTGCCCAGCTTATTGATCCCAGCTGACCCCTGTAAGTAGTAGGTTCATTGAAGAGTTCGTAGAATGCTATTGTATTATTCCCTTTGAAATGCTGTGCAATCGTTCTCCAGAATTCATATGTCTCCTGTTTTGAGGTGTTATACATAGGATTCTGGAAGAGCTCCATTCCAAGATTACCTATTGAATGCCAGTCTATTACTATATACATACCCAGATCAGTGCACCATTCTACAGCCTGGTCAAGCAATTCAAGATATTTTTCAGGAGTGCGTTCACGCCATGCAACAGGATGTACAGGAATCCTGACGATTAATGCACCCATCTCTTTGATCTTTTCAAAATGAGCTTTATTCCAGTGACCCTGACGTTCAATTTTATCCGGATCAGAAATAGCAAGACCCCTGAACAGTACAGTGTCTCCTTTTGAATTAACGAACTTATTGCCATGAACCATTATCAAAGAAAGTACCCTGGCTTTTGGATTTGCTTTCGGATATTGCCATGGACCATCCTTAAACCATGGTCGGGCCTGTGCCATCATATTTTGAAGGGGAAATGCGGCAATGAATATAATCATTGTAAGGCGAAGAGCTTTTTTCATTTTTTGTGATTTTTGAGATTGATTTATTTTTTTAGATATCCAGGCATTTAATCATTGTAAGATATTTATAATGAATCTTATGATCAAATATAGAATTTAAATTATTTAACCATTTTATGGTATTTATCTCGCCGGGTACAAAAAATCTTTTATATTTATCTGATAATTGTATATTTCTTGTTAAACTTATAGGAAATCTTAACTGTTTTAACAGATGAAGTTATGAAGAAATGTTTACTCATTTACTCTTTGTTGATAATCTTGTTAATAAGTTTTTTTTCCTGTCAGAATGGTATTATGGTAAGAAAAGATACTGAAAAAATCAGACCATTGAAAGACACCATCGGGTTTGCTCAGTATTCCTGGCAAATGGATAGCCTTATGGAGAGAATAAACAGGAATGGCTGGGATAAAACTGAACAGATACCATGGAAGACTGTCATCTGTCCTCACGATGATTATACATACGTGGGCAAATTATACCCTGAGTTGCTTCAAAACGTAAAAGCTTCAAATCTTATTCTGATTGGAGTAGCACATAAAGCTGCACAACTTGGAATTGAAGATTCGCTGGTATTTGACAGTTACACACAATGGAAAGGCCCGTGGGAAAATATCATTGTATCACCTGTGCGGGAAGAAATTTATAATTTGCTGGCAAAGAAATTCGCTATTGTAAATGATACATTGCAAAAAATCGAACATTCAGTCGAATCATTAATTCCATTCCTTCAGTATTTTAACAGAAATATAACTATAGTGCCAATACTTGTTCCCGCCATGAGCCCCGACAGAATGGAAGCTTGCGGAAAAGCTCTTGCCGAAGCAATTGGTACAGTTGCCAAGAACCATAAGTGGGAGTGGGGAAAAGATTTTGCAATAGTGTCTACAACAGATGCAGTTCATTATGGAAATGAGGACTGGGGCGGTACCGACAGGGCATATTTTGGTTGCGATGACCAGGGAAACATAAAGGCCCGTGAACATGAATCCGTAATTATTGACAGTTGTCTTAAAGGCGAAGTTTTACCAGCAAAAATCAGATTATTCAGTAGTTATACTCTAAACCCTGACAATTTCAGGGAATATAAGTGGACCTGGTGTGGCAGATATAGTGTTCCTGTTGCACTATATGCTTCGTATTATCTTAATGATGGAAGGACATTATCTGGTGAATTAGTAGGATATTCAACCAGTATAACTTCCCCGCATATTCAGGTAGATGATTTGGGAATGGGTAGAACAGCAATAGCAACTAATTGTCACTGGGTTGGTTACGCAGCAATAGGATACAGATAATTTTATCAAATGGAAAAGTCAGGATGCATACGCCCGTTTTTGTGGTTTGGCTTAGTTGTCGGAATTTTAGCTCTTTTAGGCCGTTGTCATAGTTCCTCTGAAAATGAGTTTCAAAAGGAAATCGATCTTATTGCAACACATTGGGTTCCTGATCACAGAGTCGGAATATGTAACATTAAATCAAAGTCACCGGAAAAAGGAACTTTAATTCTTACCGGGGAAACTACAAGTAATAATGCCAAAATTGAGATAATAAATACTTTAAATAAACAAGTTAAAGTATTGGTTGATAGTATTATATTACTTCCTGACTCTGCCAGGAATAAAAAATTTATGGGACTTGTAACCCTTAGTGTCGTAAACCTCAGAAAGGGCCCTGACCATACTTCTGAATTAGTATCACAGGCAAGACTTGGAACGCCCGTGCTGATATTAAAGGATTATAAGTCATGGATTCAGATCCAGACGCCGGATAAATATATTTCTTGGACTGAAAAGTCCTCTGTAACATCAATGGACAGGCAGGAGATGACAAGATGGAAGAATTCTTCAAGAGTAATTTACCTTGAGAGTACCGGATGGCTGCATGTTAATCCTTCTGCTAATTCTGGAGTTATTGGCGATTTGGTTGGAGGGTCTATTATGGTAAAAACAGGTGAATTGAAGGGTTTTGTGAGCATTGAGTTACCTGATGGACGAAAAGGATATGTTGATAGAGATGCTGTTATGGATTTTAAAAATTGGGAGAATACTGTCAGCTGCTCAAAAGAAAATATTTGTGATGTTGCCATGTCATTTCTTGGCCTGCCATACTTATGGGGAGGCACGTCAGCGAAAGGAGTAGACTGCAGTGGTTTAGTACAGTCTGTCTTTTTTATGAACGGAATCATACTGGAAAGGGACGCATCGATGCAGGCCCAGCATGGGGCTTTGGTTGATATTACGCATGGATACAGCAGGTTAGAAAAAGGTGACCTGCTTTGTTTTGGTTCAAAAGTTAATGGAACTGCACATGTTACTCATATTGCAATCTATCTTGGGAATAAAGAATATATTAATTCCTCAGGAAGAGTAATGGTTAACAGTCTCGACTCAACACAAATAGATTTTAACAGGAACAGAACCCATTCTCTTCTTGAGGCAAAACGGATTTCAGGAGTGGAGAATGATGGCGGCATTATTCCTGTTAAAAATCATCCATGGTATTGAAGATAAACATATTATTGTTATGAGCTCAAGAAGAAAGTTTCTGTCTGATTGTGGAGTACTCGCCGGAGGCGCAGGATTCTCGTATCTGACATTAGGAAATACCTATTGGCATGAAATTTCTAAGACTAAAGGAAAAAGTTCGGGTCTTACTTTGCGTTTCAAACCTTATGATTTGCATTTAAAACATGTCTTTACAATTGCCGAAGGATCGAGAACTTCGACACCTGTAATGCTAACGGAGATTGAGTTTGATAATATTATAGGTTATGGTGAAGCGTCTATGCCGCCTTACCTTGGTGAAAGTCATGAAACAGCAACGGCCTTTTTGGGCAGGATTGATCTGGCTCAGTTCGCAAGTCCTTTTCTTATGGAAGATATCCTCTCATATGTAGATAAGTTGGTTCCGGGAAACTATGCTGCAAAGGCTTCGGTCGATATTGCACTTCATGACCTAGTCGGGAAGCTGATGAAACAACCGTGGTATAAAATATGGGGACTCAATCCTGCCAGGACTCCGGATATCTCTTATACGATAGGCATGGACAAACCTGAAGTCGTTAGGTTAAAAGTAAAGGAAGCTGCACCATATAAAATTCTTAAGGTAAAACTTGGCAAGGGAAATGATAAGGAGATGATTGAGACTGTCAGAAGTGAAACTGACAAACCAATTTGTGTAGATATTAACCAGGGATGGACAGACAGGAGTAAGGCACTTGAAATGGCACACTGGCTTAAAGATATGGGAGTTGTCTTTATTGAACAACCTATGTCAAAAGATGATTTTGACAATACAGCATGGCTTACACAAAACAGTCCTTTACCAATTATTGCTGATGAAGCTTTTCAGACAATGGGTGATTTCAGAAAAGTTCAGGGAGTATATAGCGGTGTCAATATAAAACTTATGAAGTGCGGCGGACTACGATCAGCATATGTAATGATTAAAATGGCCAGGGCGCTTGATATGAAAGTAATGATTGGTTGTATGACTGAGACTTCATGTGCAGTTACAGCGGCTGCTCAGCTCTCACCGCTGGTTGACTGGGCAGATCTCGATGGAAATCTTCTGATCGATAATGACATTTTTAAAGGAATCTTAATAAAAGATGGAAAGATAGTTCTTCCTGACGCACCCGGGATTGGAATAAGCAAAAACAATATATAATGACAAGAAAAAGAATTTTATACGGAGTATTGACGGTAATCGTTATAGCACTTATTGGCGGTATTTTTTATATAAATAGTTTAATGCCAATAATAACTGGGTATGCTGCAAAGAATCTTTGTTCAGCAGTTTTTGTCTCCGACAGGGATCCACTGAACGTAGAAGCAATAGATCTTAATTTTTCGTTTATAAAATTTACAAAGAACAGTGTAAACTACGATGATAAAAGCGTAACCAGCCGTTTTCTCTGGGGGAAGTCAAAAGCTATTTACAGGCCAGGTTTCGGTGTTACATTATTAAGAGATGTTCCAGAAGAGAAACTACGAAAAATCAGATATCCGAAAGGTTCAGATCCAGGATATTCCCAGGATACAATTAAATGGCCACTGGGCGATATTTTGACTGGCAGGAATACGGGAATTGATACTCTCAGACTCGACGAAATTGCGAAAAAGCTGATTACTGATAATGCTTATAACGGAGACGCATTTGCTTTCATGGTTATTCATAAAGGGGTTCCCGTTTCCGAGGCTTATAAACCACAATTCAATCAGAAAACAAGATTTCTGAGCTGGTCAATGGCAAAAAGTTTTATAAATGCTATGGTCGGAATTCTGGTCATGGAGGGAAAGCTGGATGTAATGAAACCCGTTGATATCGACGAATGGAAAGGCGACGAAAGAAAAAATATTACATTGAATAATCTTATGCAGATGCAGAGTGGACTGAAATGGAACGAAGATTATGGAAACCGTTCTGATGTTACCCTTATGCTGCATTGTGAGAGTGACTTTGGCCGTTATGCTATTGAGAAACCGGAAGCTACCGAGGCAGGTACCCAATGGTATTACTCCTCAGGAACAACAAATATAGTAAGTTATCTTATCCGCAGGCAATTCAGTAATGATTCCACTTATTATGTTTTTGCCAATAACCAGCTTTTTAACAGAATTGGTGCACCTGACGCTGTTTTTGAAGTAGATCCGTCGGGAACACGTGTTGGTTCGTCATATCTGTACGCCACTGCAAGAGATTATGCCCGTTTTGGATTATTGTACGAGAATGATGGTGTCTTTAATGGAGATCGGATCCTACCCGAGGGATGGGTAAAATATACAACTACAGTTGCATCGGCAAGTGACGGTAAATACGGTTCATTTTTCTGGCTTAACAAAGGTAAAAGTTTACCATCGGCGCCTGAAGACATGTTTGCTTGTGATGGTCACGATGGTCAGCATATTTATATTATGCCCGCACAACAGCTGGTTGTAGTGATCCTTGGTTATTCTCCGACATCAAAAGGAGGGATGGATACCGACAGGCTGCTGAAGGATGTTTTAGGAACTTTAAAAAGGTGAAAATAAAAGATATAGGTCACAACTTTAAGAGTAAATGACAGAATTGAAATAAATTTTAAAAATTGTAACTATGAAAAAATATACGAAGACAATTATTCTGATAGTCATAGTATTACTGTTTCTTTATCTGTTTGGCTTGTTTGTAAATTATTATGGAGACTGGCTCTGGTTTAAAAACATGGGATACAGTTCAATATTTGACACCATGATTCTGTCAAGGGTTTTTTCTTTCCTCATGTTTTTTGTCATTTTCGCTCTGTTTTCAACTATTCATATTAGTTCAGCCTATAAAAGAGGAAATCAGAGCAGAAACAATGCTTTTATGCCGGAAGAAGACCTTCGAACACTTTTTTTACCTCTTTACAAAGGAAAAGCAGTGATATGGTTCTGGGGTGTAATCATCTTGTTTTTCAGCATCGTGATGGGCACTTCGGCTTCAAGCCACTGGAATGATCTTCTGCAACTTATTCATTCCAATTCTTTTAACTTAAAAGAACCTGTTTTTGGGAAAGATGTTAGTTTTTATATTTTCAAATTCCCCGTTTATCGTTTTGCTGTCAACTGGTATCTGTTTATGACAGCCTTTACTTTTATTGCAGTTTTGTTCTCATATTATCTTGATAATGCTTTTAATATCAGCGAAAATCGTTTTTCTGTTTCAAAAAAGGTCAAAAGTCACTTAATTTTATTAGCTGCTTTTTTTGGACTGGGTATTTCATCTCTTTTTATCATTAAATTGTATAGCATTCTATATTCCTCACATGGTGCTACTTACGGCCCTTCGTACATGGACATCCATGCCCAGATTCCTGCCTATTGGACCATTATAATAATAAGTCTGATCATTACCCTTTTATTGTTTTTCTATCCTGTTTATAAGAAAAGAAAGATCCTGATTTATGCTATTGGAACCTGGATTGTTGTATGGGTCGGGTTTGTGTGGATGTATCCTTATATAATTGAACAATATAGCGTTAAACCCAACGAACTGAAAATGGAAGCGCCATATATTATGAACAATATTAAATTTACAAGGGAAGCTTTCGGGTTGAATAAAATTAAGACTGATACTTTCCCTGTGGACCAGAACATAACCTATAAAGATATCCAGGATAACCGGCATACAATTGAAAATATTCGTTTATGGGATCGCAGGCCATTAATAGAAACCTATAAACAGTTGCAGGAAATAAGATTGTATTATGATTTTAACAGTGTGCAGGTAGACAGGTACCTCTTTGATAAATATACCGAGGTTGTTCTAGGAGCCAGGGAATTACCGGTTACACAAATACCTGAACGTGCACAAACCTGGGTTAACAAACATCTGATTTATACACATGGTTATGGGATTGTAATGAATCCGGTAAATGAGATTACACCCAATGGCATGCCCAATTTAATTGTAAAAGATATTCCTCCGGCTGCTACAGTGCCTTTGAACCTCAAACAGATGGCTATTTATTATGGAGAAGAAACAAATCAATATCTGCTGGTCAATACAAAAACCAAAGAATTTGATTATCCCAAAGGAGAAGAAAATGTTTATGCCAGTTATCAGGGAAAAGGAGGCGTACAAATATCATCTCTTTTCAGACGATTAGTATATGCATGGAAATTTTCCGATATAAAAATTCTTCTTACCGGCTACCTTACCGATCAAAGCCGCATAATGTTTTACAGGAACATTACCCAGCGCGACCAGATATTAGCCCCTTTTCTGTCTTTTGACAGTCAGCCTTATCCGGTTGCCGGGCAAGATGGTAACCTTTATTGGATACATGATGCGTATACCGTCAGCAACATGTTTCCTTATTCGGAGCCAGCTAAGCAAAGTACGATTCCAGGAGGAATCAATTACATTAATAATTCTGTTAAAGTAGTTATAAATGCATACGATGGAGCTGTTACATATTATGTTATCAACCCTAAAGATCCATTGATCCAGACATATCAAAAAATCTATCCCAAACTTTTCAAGCCTTTTGATGAAATGCCTGAATTTCTGAAAGAACACATTCGATATCCCACCGATTTATTTAATATTCAGATTGAAATGTACAACACTTATCACATGACAGAGCCACAGGTGTTCTATAATCAGGAAGATTATTGGCAGGTTCCCAAGGAAATATATGATACTGGCCAGCAAGAATTGTTTCCTTATTACATTATTATGCGATTGCCCGGCGCTCAGAAAGAAGAGTTCATTCTGATGATGCCGCTTACTCCTTCAGGCAAAGACAATATGATTGCCTGGATGTGTGCCCGCTGTGATGCCCCAAATTATGGAGATTTGATTGTTTATACACTTCCAAAGGATAAGCTGATATACGGTCCTATGCAAATTGAAGCCAGAATTAACCAAAAACCTGATATCTCGGCTGAACTGACCCTATGGAGTCAGAAGGGTTCTCAGGTTATCAAAGGCAATCAGTTGGTGATCCCAATACAAAATTCATTTATTTATGTTGAGCCTGTTTATCTGCAGTCGGAACAAGGTCAGATTCCTGAACTGAAAAGGGTTATCGTAGCTTTCAAAGAAAAAATTGAAATGAAACAAACACTGGATGAAGCACTTCAGGCTGTCTTTGATGTTGTTGGTGAACAAACTGAAACACCATCGCAACTTGTTGCCGGTCAGACAGGTTCGCCTGTTCTTTCTTCACAGGCGAGGGAAGCTCTTGACCATTATAATAAGGCAATAGACTACTTAAAACAAGACAACTGGTCAGATTTTGGCAACGAATTGCAGCAAATGAAATCAGTTTTAACGCGGATGACAGAGAATAAATCAAACGTTAAGCCAGGTTCAAAATAATAGTTGGCGAAAATTTTAAAAAGAATTCTATTTGACATAATATTATTGATTGATTAGAAATGTAGGGTAGGGCCCGAATTTTTTTAAGTCCTTATTGTGTTGCCAGGTACAGTTATCAAATCTTTTACTGCAGCAGATGCATTTAAAGTCTATTCAAACCTTTACAGCTTTTTTTCGGAGAGTTGCGCTGCCTGGATCAAAATATTCGATTCCTGATGAGTTAAAACCTGACGCATGAAGCCTGAAGCCTGACGCCGAATATATTTGATATACTATTCAATTATAACTGCAAAAAATACTGCTTTAGGATTGTTGCACAGCGGCTATATCTGATTTTATGTCAATCA
>DCFT01000118.1:4176-23389 GCA_002319885.1 Bacteroidales bacterium UBA1797 | reverse complement strand
CGGCTTCCTTTCAGTATTATAGAAGACATCTCTCCAAAAACAGCTCTCAGCATAAAAGGGGGTATTGGTACCGGTAAGACAGGCAGATTCATTACTTTTCCCAAAATGTGCATAAATTCGCTGTGTGTAATATGCTGAGGTGATACTGCATTGTAAGCTCCTGACATCGTATTATCATTTAATGCTTTAAGATAAATATCACATAAGTCAGCTATATGAATCCATGGCATATACTGCTGGCCGGTTCCTGTTTTAACAAGGAATCCAAATTTCCCTGGTTTAACCAGTTTTGACAATGCGCTGTCATTTTTTTCCAGAACAACTCCCGACCTGATTTTTACTGTGCGGATTCCCGAGTTATTAAATAGATCTGCCGCTGTCTCCCACTTTTTGCAGACTGAACCCAAAAAATCATCAGCAGGCTGATCATTTTCAGTGAAAATTTTCTGGCTTGTATCGGAGCCATAAATGCCTGTTGCAGAGGCTGAAATGAATGCCTTTAACCTTATTCCTCTTTCGACAATGGTTTTATAAAGTAACCTTGCTGAATCCACCCGGCTTTTTATTATCACCTCTTTTCTCTTCCCGGACCATCTCTTGCTTCCGATATTAGCTCCTGCCAGGTGAATTATGAAATCAATTCCTTCAAAGGCTTCTGGATCAATCATCTTTTTATCCGGGTCCCACATGAAACCGTTTGTTTTTTCTGACTTGTGACCGGTTCTTGACAGGATTGAAACATTATAGCCTGAAGCCTGAAGGCTTGATGTAAGGTATCTGCCGATAAGGCCGCTACCGCCGGTAATCAAAACCGAGGAGTTCTTATTTATGGAAGGACCGGCAGGATTTTCTTGCATAATAACTGTTTTTGGAATAAGATTAAAAAGTTTTACTTTAGAGGTCTCAAATTTATCAATAATGGAATCAAATAAAAAGCAAAAGATTATGGCAACTCAGAAATCAACAAAGGGTGTAATTGCTATTCTAACGGGAGGAGGAGATGTCCCCGGACTAAATCCGGCCATCAGGGCAGTGACTATCCGTGCAAACCGTGAAGGATACAAAGTAATAGGTCTTCGCAGGGGATGGGCCGGTATCTCCGAATTAATAAGAGATGCAAAGGCAGACAATAGTAACAATTATCAGGTCCTTACAGATGATATAGTTAATAAGGCCGGACGAACAGGCGGAACTTTTTTACATACCTCCAGAACGAGGCCAAGCCACATGTCAAAGGCAAGTGTACCCGAACATCTTCAAAGCACGTACAATGCAGAATATAATGATATTACGCCTGAAATTATTAAAAACCTGGAATGGCTTGGCGTTGACTTTCTTATTCCTATAGGCGGAGATGATACTTTGAGTTATGGTGTCCATCTTTACAAAAAAGGGGTAAATGTTGTTGCTATTCCAAAAACAATGGATAACGATGTTCCGGGAACAGATTATTGCATAGGATTCAGCACCTGCATTTCAAGAACCATTCAGATGACGAACAGCCTCAGGACATCTGCAGGATCTCATGAAAGACTTTTAGTTCTTGAGGTATTCGGAAGATATGCAGGGTTTACAGCCATGCTGCCTACACTGGCCGGTGCAGCCAACAGGTGCGTTATACCGGAATATGAATTTGATATTGATCAGCTTACAAAACTTCTCGTTGAAGACAGAAATCATAATCCGAGTAAATATTCAGTAGTTCTGATATCAGAAGGAGCAATGTTTAAAGGTGGAGAAATGATTTTCTCCGATAGTGAAAAGGATGCTTATGGCCATGCTAAACTTGGTGGGATAGGTGATATGGTGTCAGCAAAACTAAAAGAACTCTCCCCAAAATATAATAATGGTAAAACCATTAACGTAATCTATCAGAAACTTGGCTATATGGTACGCGGAGGTGATCCGGACGCACTTGATTCCATTGTTCCGATGGCATATGGAAATCTCGCGCTGGATCTGGTTCTAAAGGGAGTACATGGTAGAATTGTGGTACTGAAAAACGGCAGGGATGATAATTTGCCTATTGATGTCGTAACAGCTTCGAAAAAAATAGTAAGACTTTCAGATTATAATACTGAGAGACTCAGACCTTACTATCATAGTTTTGAGATGAAACCCTTCCTGCTTATGGCATCGGATAACTAAAAATTATATTTATTGTTGTCAGAATACTGTAGAGACGCCCGACCCGGGCGTCTCTATTTATTTTGTTTAAAGCCGTGTATTAATTTTGATTATCGCCGTGTATTTATTTTGTTTATCGCCACATATTATGGCAATTGAGACGCCCAACTTGTGCGTCTCTACATGTTTTAATTAATTCCGGACAAAATATTATGATGCAATTTTCCTTACTTTTGTCCCAAATAATTTTCTATTGGAAAAAGGAATTGTATTAAAATCCACGGGCAGCAGGTACCGGGTTCTCTCTGGCAAAGGAAGGATAATTGACTGTTCTATTAAAGGGAAACTCAGGATTAAAGAATTTCGCACCACTAACCCGATCGCCGTTGGTGATAACATCATGTTCGAAATTGAGTCAGAGACAAATTCCGGAATTATAACAGAGGTGCTTGACCGAAGAAACTGGATTCTGAGGAAAGCTTCAAATCTTTCAAAACATTCACAGATACTTGCCGCAAATATTGATCAGGTATTTCTTATGATCACCATTATTCTTCCCGAAACCCCTGTAGAATTCATTGACAGATTCCTTATTACTGCAGAAGCATACCGGGTTCCGGCCAAAATAATAATTAATAAAACCGATCTCTATGGTGAGGATGAATTGGCTAAAATGGAATACCTTGAATCATTGTACAATAAAATCGGATATGAATGTATAAAACTCTCTCTGAAGAACTATTCAAACCTTGAACTTTTAAAAGACCTGATGAAGGGTAAAACCAGTCTTATATCGGGTAATTCAGGCGTCGGAAAAACAAGCCTCCTGAATGCTTTTAATCCTCTGCTTAATCTCAAAACAGCCGGGATTTCTGATTATCATAAACAAGGAAAACATATCACCACTTTTCCTGAAATGCATCAGTTCCCGAATAACACCTTTGTTATTGATACTCCGGGGATAAGAGGGTTTGGTGTTGTTGATATGGAACGGAATGAAATATACCATTTTTTCCGTGAGATATTTGAAAAATCGAAAGACTGCAGATTTAATAACTGCCTTCATCTTGATGAACCTGATTGTGCTGTCAGAAGTGCTGTGGAAAAAGGAGAAATAGCGTTTCTTCGTTACAGAAGCTACCTTAATATTATGGATGGGGATAATGGCAAGTACAGATGAAATGATATTATTGATTTTATAAATTATCTTTATATTTTTAGGAGTTTAACCCAATACACAGATGAAAAGGATCCTTATTCTAGTATATTCTGCATTTCTTATAATAATAATTGCAAATTATATATTCTATAGAAGCATGTATAATAAGCAAATTAATTATATAGTTGAATTACTCGACCGCCAGGTACAGATAGTTGGTCTTACTGTTGACAGCACAAACAACGGTTTTATAAGTGACTTTAACAAAATCAATTTTTCAGAAGACCTTAATCAGTTTTTTACCAATCCTGATAATCAGTCCAGGATAAAAGATAAAATGAAATCATTCTTTTCAAAGTACAAAGAATTCGTTGTGGGGATAAGATTGTATGATAATAATAAAAATGAGTTCAGCTTAAAAAAAGATAATGAAAGCGAAGACTGGCTTGAACAACCGTTTATTCTTCATGTGCAGACTAATATCGACACTGTGGAAAAGCTTGTTCAGGAAAACCAGAAATATAATTATTATCTGCCTGTTCTGAATAAAAAAACCAATGAAACCACCGGTAATATTGTAGTAACCGTCGACTATCAGAAATATTTTAAAGCTATATTTTCTGAATTTAACCTTAAAGATTATCAGTGGCAATGGGTTGTAAACGACTCGGGAGAAATAGTGTACGACAATAATCCCGATAAAGTCGTCTACTCGCAGCTTAATAAAATTACCAGAGGACTGGCAGCAGGATCTGTTGAAAACATTTTTCATACGGCTACAATTAACGGGAAGGAGGAGGAATTAATTTCATCATATTATTCAACACAACTTTTACAGAAAAAAGATCTCGGTCTTGTCTTTTCTGCACCTACCAGTCATTTTCAGAACTATATAATCAGAAACTCACTTCTCATAGTACTGGGAACCCTGTTTTTAATCCAGGTGATAATATTCCTGTTCTGGCGATTTATCAAATCACAGAAAAAGGAAATGGATAGGCTTAAAACTTCCGAAAAAATGCTTTTCAAACTAATTGAAGAGATGCCGGTAGGGGTTATTGTACATAATAAAAACAGGGAGATACTTAAAGCAAATAAAGTTGCCGCCGCACAATATTCCTATACAAGCGAGACAGTGATGATAGGTAAGATATTTCCTGAATCATCTTTAGCCGGAGAGAATGACTATTATTCAAAAAATCTCGGCGGTTCTTTCAAACCCGACCAGTTTGTTATAATTAAAAAGGAAATAGGGGAGATTGTTCTGTTCAGGAACAGCATACAGGTAATGTTCATGGGAGAAGAAGCCACAATGGAGATACTGATTGATGTAACTATGCTTGAATCTGCACGGAAACAGGAAGTGAAGGCCAATGAAGCAAAATCAGAGTTTCTTGCAAGGATGAGTTATGAGATCAGGACCCCTCTGAATGGTATTATTGGCATGACAGATGTGCTCAGGAAGTTTCATCTTTCACCAGAAATAAAAGAGATAGTAAGCCTCCTGCAACGATCAACAGAGGTTCTTCTGAGTATTATAAATGATATACTCGATTTCTCAAGAATTGAATCGGGGAAAATGATTCTCGACGAAGTACCTTTTAATTTACGGGAGGAAATTACATACTGTACCGATCTGGCAAAAACCAATATTGCAGTAAATGAACTGAAATTAATCTGCACGGTTGACAATAATGTCCCTGAAAGTATTATCGGCGATCCTTTCCGGTTAAGACAAATCCTTACAAACCTTATTAATCATTCAATACACAATACTGAAAAAGGAGAGATCCGTTTGAACTGTATGCTTAAAAACAACAGAAACGGAGTTATAACACTTGGATTCGAGCTGCTCGACACCGGCAGAAGTTTTGACAAAGCGAGCCTCAAAAAAATCTTTGGTGATTTTGTAAATATAGAATCAAAGAAAACCAGGACTAATGATGATTTGGAATTTGGGACAATTTTATCAAAACAACTTATAGAACTAATGGGTGGTGAATTGATGGCAGTAAGCCCATCGGGAATATCCGGTGACCTGGGGACAAAAGTTTCATTCACAATTCTCACTTACTCAAACGACAGACAAATCAAGGAACTTTCACTTGAGAATATAAAAACATTTGACAGTATCCGAACCCTGGTTATTACCGGAAATCAGAACAGGGATGAAGAGATACTAGGCGCTTTACACAAGCTGGGTCTTTACATTACAGTCACGACTTTTCAGCGTTCGACGGCGAATCAGATTAAGACAAACATGACTTATCCTGACGAGAGATATAAGCTTGTTATAATATTTGATGATGAGGAATTTAACGGATTTGATGCTGCCAGGGTATTATGGGAAAACAGGCTCTCCTCTAATTTCATTATGCTTATGATTAGCTCTAATGACAAAAAAGGCAATTACCTGAATTGCATTACTCTTGGAATAGATCATTACCTCATAAAGCCATTTGATGTCAGCGAGCTTCTTAGTATTATAAAAAGCAGCTTCCCTTTCCTGGAAGACAAGGCCTCTCCGGTTGAAATTGGCACAGTAAGAACAGATCTGAAAATTCTGATCATTGAGGATAATAAAATGAACCAGAAAGTTATTGGAACTATGCTAAAAAGCCTTGGATATTCATTCGATATTTCTGAGGACGGATATGCAGGTTACCTGATGGCCAAAACTCAGAAATATGACATTATTTTCATGGATCTCTTCATGCCTGAGATGGATGGTTTCGAATCTTCACAGCGAATTGTAAAATTTGACAGATCGGTTATTATAGTTGCTTTTACAGCTGATAATTTACCTGAAACCAGACGGAAAGCCGAACTATCCGGAATCCAGGATTTCATTTCAAAACCTGTCAGAATAGATGAACTAAAAAGGCTTTTTGCAAAGTATTTTAAGAAATAAGTTATCTTAAAAATTCTTTGTGAACCTTCGTGATTCACTTCATGTCCATTTGTGGTGGGAAAAGTTATTTAACCACAATGGAACACAAATGATTTCACAAGGCAATACCAAGAGATCTTTTACAGGAATAAATCATGGCAATTCAAAAAGTTAACATATTAAAGTTTCTGGAACTATTGGAGACAATACCGGTTGTGGATGTCAGATCTCCGTCAGAATTCAATTTTGGTCATATACCCGGTGCATATAATATTCCTCTTTTCGACGATAAAGAAAGGGAAGCTGTGGGTACGAAATATAAAAAAGAAGGTCGTTTGTCTGCAATTAAAGAAGGTCTGAAACACTCGGGGCCGGCTCTTGCATCCAAGTTTGAACAGGGTCAGAAGATAGCTGAAGGCGGGAAACTACTTGTTCATTGCTGGAGAGGGGGCATGAGATCTGAAACAATGGCCTGGCTCTTTTCACTGGGTGATATTGAGGCAAGTGTGCTGGAAGGAGGTTATAAGTCATATCGACGGGCTGTACTGGAAAGTTTATCCGAAAAAAGAAAAATGATTGTCTTGGGAGGAATGACGGGAAGCAGTAAAACACATATACTCAGATATCTTAAATCGTCGGGGAAGCAGGTCATCGATCTTGAGAAGCTTGCAAATCATAAGGGTTCCGCTTTCGGTGCCCTTGGAGAGCCGGCTCAGCCAACAAGTGAATATTTTGGTAATTTATTTTTCAATCGCCTTAGAGCTTTAAATAATGATCTTCCTTTTTGGGTTGAAGACGAAAGCAGGAATATTGGGTCGGTTTTCATGCCGGAATCTTTATATCTGAGGATGCAGTCTTCACCGACAATTGTTCTTATGATGGATGTAAATTCGAGAATACCTCGACTAATGGAGGAATACTCGGCTTATCCTCCTGAAGCACTTATATCTTCGCTGGGAAAGATAAGTAAGAGACTGGGAGGCGACAAAACAAAAGATGCAATAGATGCTGTTGAAAGGAGAGATTTTGCGAAAGCAATCGAAATAGTTCTTTTTTATTATGATAAGGCATATCTTTTCGGACTTAAGAAAAAAGATTCTAAGAATATTATTTATGTCAATTCCGATACTGACGATGTTGAATCAAATGCTTTGAAAGTTTCAGAGGCTGCTGACAGAATAAAATGGACTTAATTTGACCCCCTATTTCATTGCCCCGTAATTTTTCCCTACAAGTACAAATATTATTACTTCCACAGTTTATTCCCCCCTTTAGGGGGATGTCCCGCTTCGGCGGGACAGGGGGTTTCTACACCCCAAACAAAATACTTTAGAAAGATAGGTGCGAAGTAATTATGGTATAATCTCTTTCGAATCGACCAATTTGTAAACCTTATCGGATCTTCTTAGATAATCTGGAGTCTTTATTGAACACACTTCACCTTTAAAGGCCTTCTCAGACATGTTAAGGTCTACCCTGATCTCATCCGCCACATATTCCACAACACCTGTTGTAGGTCCTGTAATTAGTATTATATCCCCTTTGCCAAGATCCCCGTTTTCAAGTTTGATTTCAGCAACATTAAGTTTTTTAAAATAGTTTGTAATCTTTCCGATATAAACTTTTCTCTTAGTTGCACTTGAACCATAATTTGTGTTCCATTCGCCCAGAGTCTGCCCAAGATAATAACCATCCCAGAATCCTCTGTTAAAAACTGTCGAAAGTCTTGTTCTCCATTCCGCGGTTTTTTCTTCACTGAATGTGCCATCTTCAATTGCACATAATGCTTCACTGTAACAAGAAGATACTTCTTTTACATATTCTGCCGACCTGGCTCTTCCTTCAATCTTTAGAACTCTCACGCCGGCATCAATCATTTTATCGAGGAATCCGATTGTACAAAGATCTTTGGGCGACATAATATATTTATTATCTATCTCGAGTTCATATCCCGATTCCATATTAGTAGCCAGGTAAGATTTGCGACAAGTCTGGTAACATTCACCCCGGTTGGCAGATTTGTTATTTTCATGGAGGCTTAAATAGCATTTACCCGAAATGGCCATACACAAAGCCCCATGTGCAAACATTTCAATTTTTATGAGATCTCCCTTTGGTCCTCTTATATTCTGTTCCCTGATATTGCTGTAAATGTGAGCTACCTGTTCAAGATTTAATTCGCGGGCTAAAACTACTACATCGGCCCATTGAGCATAAAATTTCAGCGCCTCTATATTAGTGATATTCAGTTGTGTTGATAGGTGAATCTCAATTCCTGCAACAGATGCATATTTTATCACTGACAGATCTGAAGCTACAACGGCTGTGATACCGCTTTCAACAGCTGCATCAATTATTGCATGCATTTGTTCAATTTCGTGGTCATATACAACCACATTAACCGTAAGATAACTTTTAAGCTTGTTTTTTTTACAGATTGAAGCAATTTTCCTCAGGTCATCAACTGTGAAATTATTTGATGAGGCAGCCCTCATATTGAGTTGTTCAACTCCGAAATAAACTGAGTCAGCACCTCCCTGAATCGCCGCAATTAACGACTCATAAGATCCTGCGGGAGCCATAATCTCAATATCGCTTCTCTTCATAATGGGTTGCAAATATACTAATTAGAATTTACCCTTGTTCAGAACAATTCTGATACACGATCCTTTACCAACTTCTGAATGCCTGACAAATATCTTTCCATTATGATATTCTTCAATTATTCTTTTTGCAAGAGAAAGACCTAATCCCCATCCTCTTTGTTTGGTAGTGAACCCGGGATTAAATATCTTTTTAAAAGCCGACTTTGGAATTCCCTTTCCGGTATCAGATATATCTATCATTGCATGTTTCTCTGTATCGGCAAGATGTATAGTCAGCTCCCCGATTCCCTCCATTGCATCGATCGCATTCTTGGAAACATTCTCAATCACCCATTCAAACAAAGCGGAATTGACAGGTACAATAACCTCATTTCTGACATTATATTCATCAATGAACTTAATTTTTGATGATGTTCTCGATTTAAGATAATCTACTGTGCGCGAAATTATTGGTACAATGTTTTCGTTTAAGAGCGATGGTTTTGATCCGATCCTTGAAAATCTTTCGGTCACCTTCTCGAGCCTTTCAACATCGCGTGCAAGCTCCCCGGATATTGTTATCTCAGGGTAATTATTTTGCAGAATCTCAATCCAACCTGCCAGAGAAGTTGTCGGAGTACCAAGTTGATGAGCAGTCTCTTTCGACATTCCTACCCATACCTGGTTTTGTTCCGCTTTCCTTGAGGAACTAAAGGCAAGATATGATACCATGATGAACAGGATAATCAGCCCCAATTGTATATAAGGGTAATAGATAAGCATTGAAAGTATGGTACTATCTTTATAATAAATAAGGTTAAAATGTCCATTTTCAAATTTATTAATAATAGGATTGTTACTCTCCTTCATCTTTTTAAGTTGATTCCTGATATACTTGAAATCGCCTGATTTATGCTGGTCAAAATTTCTGAAAGAGATGATGCTGTCTGATTCATCAGTAAGAATTACTGGTACCGTAGTATTGTTTTCGATAATTGTAGAAAGAAACTCAACATTCTGGAGGGTATCGGGAAGCGATATCAGCTTAGTTGCTTCAGCCCACAATTCAATACTTTTCCGTTCTTCTACCTTCAGTTTCGAAACAAGGAACTGAGTATAGATTAGCGATCCCATACCAAGTAATATAGCAAAAAGAAGTAAAAACAACTTCCAGAAAGTTTTATGACGGAAAATCTTCAATTGTGGTGGTATCTGTTAATGATTAGCTCATTTACTTATTTTAAAACAGGTTTTCTCATTCCGGAGAGTGTGAATTTGTCTTTATAGTATCGCCATCTTCCCAGGTAATCCTGAACCGGGTTTTCTTCTCAGCAGGCTTTTGATTTATTGTAGAATCGTTCTTATACCAGCCATATTCCTGTTTAAGAATTGTCTTTAGAGTCTGCTTTTCCTTTTTCATATTATTTTTTACCTCCGTACCTGCTGCTTTCATGTCGTATCCAACTTTGGCCACATCTCCTTTGCCAATAATTTTTAACAATAATGAAGTACGGCCAAGCCCATCATCTTCAACAACACCAAACTCGGTGACATTGCTTTTGTTTTTTATTCTTTTTTTTGACAGAATCTGAGATAAAAGTATTTTGACATGATATTCATAATCGTTGTCAAAACTATGTTTCCCGTTAACGGATAGATCAGCAGCAGATGATTTCACTTCCATCTGGGGAATATACAGAAAATTGTCTCTGATGAAAAAGTTATTATCAAGCTGCTCAAAATTAATATTTTCCAGCTCTGAAAGTGCAATGAATGAAGATAATTGCTTCACAGGATCAAAATTTATAAGTGCTCCGTTCACGAGATGATAATTACCTTCGGCAGTAAGTGTTTTCATGCTGTAATTCAATACTGAATCCAATGGAAGCAATAGAGAGAGTGTGCCGGAAAGATTTCCTCTGATATTCTCTGCTTTCAGAAAGCTTTGCCCGAAATTATGAAAAGTATTAAAAGCTTTATTTACATCGATGTCTTTTACATTAAAGACTCCTTTTGCAATTATAGATTTGTTTTTATTCTGAAGGAAGAAACAATTACCTGAGATCATCCCATTTAATGAATGCATATTTAATGATTTAAAGATAAATTGTCTAGGCTCGTAAAGAAGGGACCCTTCAATTTTCGCAGATGAGAAAGTCTTATAGGTTAAACTGTCAATTCTGAAATTTATATCCAGAACAATATCTCCAGGCATCGAAATTGCTTTTTTGCTGTTATCTGAATTCCCGTGGGTATTATTTGAGGCAAAGAAAGCTTCAGGGGTTAACTTGTCGAAAGCAACATTAGCTTTTGCAGTCATCTTCACAGATTTGCCCGAGAGCCATTCGGCCAGATTCCTGAATTCTCCGTCAACTTTAATGTTTTGTCCTTTAAAATTAAATTGAACATCCTTTGCCTTTATTGAGTTTTCGATTATCAGATCACCATTTGTTTTGCTGATTAAAAATTTATCGTTTTTAAGTCCTAAAGTGAATGCATTGAATGTCATTTTGGCTTCAGGTTTCAAATCAACAATATTGTTAAGTGAAAAACTCTTCCCCGGCCATTTGCTATTTACGATTTTAAGGTCAAGGTCAACAGAACCTTCAGCTGTTGAGATATCCTTTAGATTGAAAAACTCCTTCAGCTCACCCGGGAAAACCCTTCCTTTCAGAGCAAGATCAATAAGTGGGCTGTTAAATTCTTTCAGGTTAAGAGATCCTGTATAGTCAGAAGATCCAAGCTTTGCTTTAAAGTCTTTGATTGAAAGAGAACTGGTTTCTGACCGGTTGCCATAGCCATTTGTAAAATGACCGTCAAAAGAAAGATTCTTAAAGGTCACATTGGATTTTTTATATGAAATGCGGCCATTCCTGAGATGCCAGTCGATTTCAATATGGGGAGTTGATGTACGGTTCAGCAGCCCCTTTATTTTACTGCTTACAACCATTTTACCGGAAGGGTCATAGTCTGCAACTAACTTCATGTACTTTTCGGGCAGATAATTACGTATTCTGGCGAGATCTAAATTATTCCCTGTTAAATTAAGATCAAGAATATCATCAGCGGAAACAAATCCTTCAATCCCTAAATCATAATTATCAATCTTTATAACTCCTTTTTTAAATTTTATGCCGCTTTTAGAGCTCAGAAGAACTAAATCGAGTTTAGTTTCAACAGGTTTGTCAATTATGAAGTTATAGAGCTGAAATCGATTTATCTGCATATCAGAGCCTGCAGTAAAATCGATATTATTACCAGATATCCTGCTTTTAAGTCTCCCCGAATTAATGTCGCCGGTTAATATCAGATGGGCCTCAAGGTTATTATAGTAGGTGCTTATATCAGAAATATTTATTCTTTGCAGATCTATGGTAGTTTCATTCGTGCTTGTGTTATTGCTTTTTACGGTTATACTATAATTTACCCGTCCTTTGGTATCAATAAAGAAATTTGCTTTCCCGTATCTTGCACTAATACGCTCAATGGTGTAAATTCCTTTCAGGATATCGGTTATTTTAAATTCTACAGAAACATTCCGGGCTGAGAGGAGTGTATCGGTATTTATACCTGTGAATTCAGCCTGATTGAAACCTGAAGATGAATGTACAAGCACATCTTTCAGTTCAAGGGAAGCTTTTGGGAATTTTCTTAAAAATGATAGCCTGTAGGAACCAACATCAAGTTTGGTCGACAGATTCTTATTGAGAGATTTAAGAATTATGAATCCAACCTTGTCTTTTAACAGGAAAGAGGCAGAAAGGAGAATAATTGAAACAGTGAAGATCAGCACTGCAATCAGTTTCCCTATTTTCAGAAATACATTCATTTATATAAATAAATTTCCGGTTACTTGATAAATAACCGTGGGCCAAAGTTAATTCATTTGGTTTAATAAGATTCTCTTATCCAGACAGGAAAGTTAAATCATAAGTCACCCCGGGCTCTGCAGGTATGAATATTAATGCAGCTTTTTGATATTGTGATTCTCCGGAACATTATTTACTGTAAATGTATTGAAGGTATTTGTGAATATATTAATTAACAGAACCTTCCCGCTAAGTATATCCCCTGTACCGGTAACTATTTTAATTACCTCATTGGCGATGTAAGTGCCGATTATTCCGGGAAGAACACCAAATAATCCCACACTGGAAGGTAACGGGTTCCTGTAACCATTTATCTCCGACTTGGGATTATAACACCTGTATGTGGCACCTCCTTTATAATTAAAAACAGAAACGGTGCCTTCATATTTATAAATAGCACCATGAACCATAGGTTTCCCAAGAATAACGCAGGCATCATTAATGATATATCTTGCATCGAAGTTATCTGTTGCATCAACTATCACATCATAATTTTTTAAAATGTTCAAAGTATTTGAAGCATCACACCGAAGGTTATGCACTTCTATGTCCACAAATGAATTTAAAGACAGCAGATGGTTTTTTGCTATTACTGATTTCAGTTTTCCGACGTCATTTGATCCATAGAGTATCTGTCTTTGAAGATTGGTTTCGTCAACAGTATCGAATTCAGCTATTCCAATCTTACCTGCTCCTGCTGCAGTCAGATACTGAAGAACAGGACATCCTAATCCACCGGCTCCAATTACAAGGATTTTTGCCCGTTTCAGCATTTTCTGACCTTTAAGACCAATTTCAGGGATCATTATTTGTTTGCTGTATCTTCTTATTTCCCTCGGAGACAATAAAGTCCTGGCCATTTTAAATTATTATCAGTATTCACCAAAGATACACCAGGCTTACAGAATATCCAATTTTAAACGCAAAGAGACGCTCAAAATGGGCGTCTCTGCGTTGCAATAAATAAAACTTATCAGGAATGAAGCAGTAATTAATCGTTGAAGGTAAAAGCAACTCCTATTTCAAAAGGATAGAGGTCATTGCCGGCTGGTCCTTTCCCTGTCTGGAAAAGAGGAGTCTTATAATAAGTTCCATAAAGCTGGAAGTTTCCATATCCAACTCTTGCCGTTGCTCCGTATCTTAGCATATTGAGACTGAAATCTCCGTAAGATTTGACAGTGTGACCATCTTCAAGTACCATTTTTGTGTGAGATCCTAATTTTACAGCTGCAATTGGTCCGGCTCCAAGGCTGAGATTATTATGATGGACGGGTAACTGTATTTCAAGCATAAGCGGAACAGTGAGAAACAGTGTTGCAAGTTTTGATTTTTTAAGATTCGAACCCGGATCGAGTTCTTCAATAACATTATTGTCTCCTTTGATAATATTATTGTTTCCGTCGAACCTGTAGTTGTTCCAGTTAAGACCGAGGCCTGTAACAAAACCAATATGTCTGGAGAGACCAATACTTAACTGAGTGAAATTAATATTGAAGCTACTCGATTTCCCTGAGTTGAGAGTCATGTAATCAATATCATTTGGCAATGTGATGCTGTTATCAGATGTCACATAACTGTTAAATCCTAATTCAATTCCTGCCCAATGTCCTCTGAATCTGTCTCTTCTCCTGTCAAAGTGTTTATAGTTATCCTCGCGGCTGTTATCAGAATATTCCCGATATCTGGTGCTATGATCATGTCCTGAATATGTACTATATGTTGAATCCTGATCGTTATTGGTATATTTTCTGAAATTAACCTTATTCCCTTCCAGTGACTCAAGGATAGATAGCCCTCTGTTTCCTATCCGGAAGTTAATAGAAGAATCATTTTTGTCAATGCTCATAAGATCGTTACCCAATATAAACTTTGAGTCTTCATCTTTACTTGTTGGATTTTCCTGTTTTTCAGTGCCCTGAACTTCTCCGGCTACTTTAAGGCAGAATCCATTCATAATAATTGCTGCCAGTAATATTATGATTCCAATTTTTTTCATTTTGTAAAATTTTTAATTTTTTTAATGTTTCAATACTGGGACGAAGAAGTGGTCGGAAAAGTTACTGAGGAGGTTCGGTTTTTTTAATTTGAGTGTTGAACTTAAGGAGCTTTGAGCTGAAATAGACTGACTTAACCTCACCATTCACGTCATTCTTCTCATCGAGGGCCATTTGCCAGCCTAGTAATTTATTTAGTCCTGAAACGCCAGCCTCTGCTATTTCATAAACTTTAAGAGGGCTGTCTTTCGGTTTTTTTTCTTTCAGTAATTTCTCACGGAAAGTTTTGGCAATCAACTTACCAAACCTTGATCTTCCTGTATCATCTTCTTCACGAACAGCCGGGATATTTATTGCGATAAGGTTTTGAGAAATTGTCACTCCGCTAAGGTCAATCTCTTTTGATACAGCGATCTTATTGTCAAATGTTGCATATATTTCAGCAGATTTTTCCAGCGAATCAACCTGTACCGGAATGTGCATCACTGTTGGACGAGAATCGACATTCTGTTTTATATTGATTAAATTTTCAGTTTGTTTTTTCAACAACCTGACTTTGTTTTGGGTTTTTATACCATTTGAGGCTACTTTAATCCCTTCTTTCATGATAATGCTGTCAGTCCTGATAACCAGGGCCATATTATCAGATCTTACCGGAAGGGTTTTCGGTTTTGAGAAATATGTTGTTACAGCTAATACAATTACCGCTGCTGCAGATAGTCCTATTAGTGTCATTCTGAAGACATTCCCGGCTAGTGTTCTTCTGATCAATCGCTTTTTATATTTGTAAACAACTGGTGGTGGGATCAGCCTCGTCTTCTGCATTAGCTCAAACGACTTTTTCTTTCCCAGGTCATGTGCAATACTCTGCATCAATTCTTCTGTCTGGTCAGGGGCAAGATCTTTTTCAAAATAGCCGGCAGAGAGATAATCAAACTGCGCTTCTGAAAAGTCAGAAGTTGTTTTTTTCAGTTTCCTTTTATCATATAATGATTTTTCCGAAGGATTGAGTCTGATAGAGGTCAGTCCGTCAAATTCTTCCTTTAAATCGGGGTTGTCCTCCAGGAAATGAATAATCTGCTTAGCCTCTGTATCAGTAAGATTTCCATCGAGCCAATCGATAAACCATATTTCATAATTTGATCTGTCTATCATCATGACTAAAGAACCGTTTCAACTTTTCCTATATAATTTCTTAAGGCAACCCGACCTCTGTAAATGTTTATTTTTACCTGGGCTTCATTAAACCCTGTTATTTCTGCTATCTCCCTGTAACTATATCCTTCATAGTCTCTAAGCATCACTGTGGTCTTTTGTTGCTCAGGCAGGAGGTTCAGAGCCTTGTGGAGAATCTCATTCAGATCGCTGTACTGAGATTCATGCATCAGCTCATTTTCATGCATCACATCAAGGTCTGTCATCCTCTTTTCTTTCCTGATAATATCAATCATAATATGATATGCAGTTGAAAACAGCCACGACTTAACAACTATGTATTCAATCTCTGTAAGATTTCTCCATAGTTTTTCAAAGCTATCCTGCACAATATCGCTTGCCCGCTCTTCATCCTTAAGGTTGCCTCGGATAAAGCGGTAAACAGAATCGGCAAATTCTTCAACAGATCTGTTATATTCCTTAACTGTCATATCGTGAATTACAATGCAAAGACGAATGAAATTACAAAAAGTTACACTTTCTAAACTAAAAAGAATAATATTCTGGCTGGGATCAATTGCCAATCAACATTATACCTGTAGAGACGCCCGATCCGGGCGTCTCAAAACAACATATCGTAAAACAGCCTCTCGCAAAACAGTCTATCGTAAAACAGCAGATCGTAAAACAGCAGATCGTTAGTTTATTTAACAAAAGAGACGCCCGGGATAACAAAAGAGACGCCCGATTCGGGCGTCTCTACACGACAAATTAATATTTTTAGTTTTTAGTTTTGTAGACCCTTATCCAGTCAATATCCATAGATGTCATTCCACTAATAGGTTTATCGAGTCCGCCTGCAAAAAGGACATACATGGGTTCCTGGGGGAGATCGGAAGTTTGAGTATATACTTCAGTTCCATTGATTTTCCAGGCAAGTTTTTCAGGAGTCCACTCCAGAGTATATATAAAATAATTCTTTGAATAGTGTGAACCCAGAGAGGTCCTGGCAGTACGGCCTCCTGCTGAGAAATAATCTAACCATATTTTCCCGCGGGATGTACGGCAGATATCTATATGTGGCGTGATTTTATCAGCCAGCATCCAGAAGGCATTTTTTGCCAAAGGATTTCCCAGTTTTATTTTTGCAGAGAAAACACCATATTTTTGTCTGAAAGTGTTACCGGAATTGATAAGACCCGATGAATAGCTGAACTCTTTTGTTGAAAAACCTTTGGATGTTGACCAGACTTTCCCGGTGATTTTCTGTGGTTTTGTGTTGATCTTCAGAATGCTGTTCCTGACTTCAAAATTTTCTTTCTCTGTAAATGCATGCAGATCCGATTCGGCAGAATATCTGTCTTTTAACAGCTTTTCTCCCCAGTAATGATTGGTCAGCCATTTTTTAGTATCAAGTTTTTCACCATCGAATTCATCACTGAAAGTTAATTCCCTCGACCTGAGAATATCAAATTTATCTGAGTCCTTGATTTTGAAATACCAGATTACATCTTCATTTTTCTTCAGTTTTTTATACTCTTTAATTTCTTTAAACATTTCAGTCTTCTCAAATCTCTTCCTGTCGAGAAGATACTCTTTCCTTTGTTTAAACCCGGGAGTGGCAACATACTCTTTAAGTTCATTATACCTTTTAAGCCTCGAAGAATCATCGGTATTCAGGAAATTTGCATATTCTCTGGAACCTTTGAACTTGTAGAACTCTTTTATTTCAATACTGCCTTTAATCCTTTTATATTCAAGAAGCTTTTTATATTCTTCCGAATCTTTGAAGGTAATTGGTTTCATGTTTTTCTTCGCAAGGAATTCTGGTGATTTTACCAGCCTGGCAAGCTCCTCATATCGTAAAATGGTTTTGGTTTTAGGTATTTCAACCCTTGGCTCGGGTTTTTTCTTCGATTTTCTGAAAAATGACCTGGTTTTCTTTGGAGGTTTTAAAAATGCTTTTATTTCGGGGTCTCTCTTTAGAGATTTATATTCATCAAATTTTCTGTATTCATCAGTGTCTTTGAAAGTGAAAGGTTTCATCTTTTGTTTCTCACGGAATGCAGGAGATTCAATGAAATTTTCAAGTGTTTCAAAATCTAATATTTTGCCTGAACCATCCATTTCTTTGAATCTTTTCAAAGAAGTACCGGCGATTGTTTTAAAATACAGATTAATATCCTTAGATTTTTTAAGAGAATTATACTCTTTTTCATTCTCATATTCTTCAGAGTTTTTGTACTGAAGGGATTTGATTTCTTTGCATTTTTGAACGAAATCGGAAGAATTTATGAGTCCATCCAGCTCAACGTATCGTGCCAGTACCTCAGATTCCGAAAAAACCTGGAGCTTCTCAAATTCAGTAATCAAAGCTTTTTCAGCCTTTTCGATTTTTGAAGTCGATGGGATCATTCCTAGTAAAAGCCTGAGACTTGCCATTGTAAAATTGGTTTATGTACAATTGATAAAGATAAAAAATCTTTCGAGATTAATTGATCAGGACTCTTCAAATAATTGTTTTTAAGGAATTCACATCGCGGGATTAATTAACTGGATTTAGGGAGTTAAAGTCAATTTCCAGATTTTTTATACTTTTGCCAATCACTAACAAACTGAAAGATGGCCCTGGTACATGAATTTGAAAAGAGCGGGAACTGGTTATTTAAAAGAAGAAGCTGGCTTCCGGTATTTATTATCGTTGCAGGTATAGGTATGATGTACCTGGGTAACAGACAGGCAATCCTGTTTGATATGAGAAATGAGCTTATCTTTCTTGGCGTAAGTGTTTTTGGAGAAATTATCAGGATCGTAACAGTTGGTTTTACACCCAAAAACACCTCGGGGCGAAATACCGTAAACGGACAAATTGCGGATGAGCTAAATGTTACAGGGATCTATTCACTGTTACGTCACCCGCTATACCTTGGGAATTTCTTTATGTGGCTTGGTCCGGTACTCTTTCTGCGATCAGCATGCGTTACAGTAGTATTCATCCTTTTATACTGGCTTTATTATGAGAGGATTATGTTTGCCGAGGAACAATTCCTGAGGAGAAAATTCGGCGATGTTTATGACAAATGGTCAGAGACCGTAGGTTCTTTTATACCCGTTTCCTTTAAATATATTAAGCCAAAACTTCCATTTTCTGTAAAGAATGTTCTTAAAAGAGAATACAATAGTTTTGTTAATATTTTTGCCATTTTCATCATTCTTGACCTGTTTCGAAACTACTTTCTCTCGGAAAGAATATATGTAACAGGTATGTGGATCTGGCTGTTTCTGGCGGCAGGAGTAATATGGCTTGTTTTAAGAACAATTGAAAAAAGAACACACTGGCTCGATGTAACGGGCAGATAATTACGTATTGCATGGACTTACATTTTTGTTGTATTTGTAGGGACGTTGCATGCAACGTCCCTACAAAAAATGCA
>DCFT01000118.1:0-3904 GCA_002319885.1 Bacteroidales bacterium UBA1797 | reverse complement strand
TCCCTACAAAAAATGCAACGTCCCTGCAAAAAATGCAACGTCCCTGCAATACAAAACGAAACATTATTATCTCCTTGACCCCGTAAAAATCATAATGTAATACAATAATGTCGCCAGTGATCCGAGAGCGGCAATTACATATGTATAGGCTGCCCATTTTAGTGCATCCTGAGCTTTCTCCTGATTCTGATATGAAGTGATGCCGGCATTTGACAACCAGGCAAGAGCCCTGCGGCTTGCATCTATCTCAACAGGCAGTGTTATAAAACTGAAAAGAGTTGTCAGTGCAAAGAGTACTATTCCTGCAAGCAATAAGGCTGGAAATGTACGGATAAGCAGAATTCCTGCGAGTAAAATCCATGTTACCCATTTTGATGAAAAACTGACAGCAGGAACCAGTTTTGATCTGAATCCAAGCCATGCGTATGCTTTTGCATGCTGAACTGCATGCCCGCATTCATGCGCTGCCACTGCAGCAGACGAAATACTTCTCCCATTATAGACCTCCGGGCTGAGATTGACCGTCTTATCAGCAGGGTTATAATGATCAGTAAGCTGACCCTCAACACTTTGAACTCTCACACCTATAATATTGTTGTCATTCAGCATCTTTTCCGCAACTTCACGACCCGACATCCCATTGTCGAGTGGTATTTTGGAATACTTCTTAAATTTTGATTTTAGCGTAGCGCTCACAATCCAGCTTAGGATCATGAATCCAATTAAAATTATCCAGATACTCATAATTTCATTTTCCTCCTAAATTAAATTTTATCATCAGCTGCAAAATTTTTGCCAAACTCATGCAACCCCGCCGAAATTTGTCATTTTGTCAGAATAATTACTGCAACGGCAGAAAGGTGGGATGTCAAAAATCAGAAGAAAACCAGATCCTTGTGCCATAGACTTCAGTTATTATCTTTGTAACATGATTAAGGTCATCAATTCCATATTGTCTTTTATTTTATCACTTCCTGTATTTTTCTACAGGTACTTTATTTCGCCGTTTTTACGGCCTTCATGTCGTCATGTTCCAACCTGTTCACAATATATGCTTGATGCCTTAAAGATCCATGGTCCGTTTACCGGCCTTTTATTAGGTGCCGGGCGTATACTAAGATGCCGGCCGGGAGGTACTCACGGCTATGATCCTGTTCCTCTCTTCAGGTTCCGTCGTTACAAACCAATGCGGGAAATATTTTCGAGGCGGGCAAAAGAAAACAGGTTAAAGAGGTAGGGGCGAAAGAACCAGTTGATGAAAAATGTTATCAGAATTTCAGCTCATCCTTAAGATGTTTGTATCCTGCCCTGCTAACCGGAAGCTTATCTTCGGTTTTGAGTATCGCAATATGGTTGTCTTTTCCGTAGGGTTCAATACGTTTAATCTCTTCAACTTTTACAATATATGACCTGTGTATTCTTACAAAATCAGCTTTTGGAAGGTTGTCTTCATAGAATTTCATTGTTTGCTGTTTGAGTGCTTTGCCAGATGAGTGATAGATCATTACATAATCATCCTGAGCTTCGACATATCTGATCTGTTCAACTGGTATCAGGTTGATCGAATTGCCTTTACGTACAACAATACGATTGACGGGAGTTGCAGATTCAGGCTTTTTTAAAATAAGTTGATTAGCCGGCTCTTTGTTTCCGGCTCCTGACCGGATTTTATCCATCGCTTTTTTTACTGCTTCAAGAAATCGTCTTTTCTGAAAAGGTTTCATAAGATAATCTACTGCATTAAGCTCAAAAGCTCTTAATGCAAACTGATCATAGGCAGTTGTAAAAATGATTTCGGGTTTCTCGGTAAGAACTTCTACTAATTCTATTCCTGTAAGCCTTGGCATTTGTATATCGAGAAAAACCAGATCGGGTTTCAGGGTTGAAATTGTTTTCAATCCTGTGAAACCATCGGCACATTCAGCAATAACTTCAATTGAATCCACCTCCATTAGGTAGTGCTTGATTATTTCCCGTGCCGGGGTTTCATCGTCAATTATTGCTATCCTGATCTTTTCCATTGTTTTAGGGCTATCCTGGTGTGAAAAAGTTTTTTGTTTTTACAGCCCTAAATTTAAATATTAATTTTCAATTGACATTTATAAAAAGTCTTTTGGAATATACAGGGTTACAGTATATATTCCATTTTCCTTTACTGTTTTTATAGATGCTTTGTTTCCGTAGAACAATTCAAGCCTCCTTGTGACATTCATAACCCCTGTACCTGTGCCACGTTTTAGAGAAGGAGATGGATCGTAATTATTGCTTATATTAATTTCAAAATAGCCATCAATGATTTTTGCTGTAGTTACTATTCTTACACTTTCGGTACTTTCATAAACCCCATGCTTAACGGCATTTTCATAAAGCGGCTGTAACAACATTACAGGTATTTTCAAGTCAAGGCAATCCGGTTCAATATTCTCTTCTGTAATAAGCTTTTCGCCGAATCTTACTTTTTCAATCTCAAGATATAACCGCAGGTTTTCAAGTTCGTTTTGCAATGATACAGGTTGCTCATCTTTTCGTGAAAGAGCATATCTCATAAACTCCGACAGCTTAACTACCATATCCCTTGCTTTTTCCGGGTCTGTTATAGTCAGGGAGCTTATAGAATTAAGACTGTTGAAAAGAAAATGAGGATTGATCTGTGACCTGAGCATTTTAAGTTCGGTTTCTTTTACAAGACTCTCAAGCCGGGCTTCTTTGGCATTTTTTTCAGAAAGATTACTCAGGCTTTCAAAAAGAAAATAAGTAAGAATTATGAGTCCGTAAATAAATACACCTGATCCTACCCGGTAAGGAAATGTGGCTGTCCAATACGCCTGATAATTGTTTTGTTCAGGCAATACCGTTGTCATTATGAACTTGGTAATAAGAATCCACAGAGTTATTGAAAGCGCACCACTTATTACCATGTTGAAAATAAGAGTTGGTGTACGGATTTCCCCGGAATTAAAAAACCTGAAGGGATACCAAAGTGATAAGCCTATGCCCGAATAAATAAGCAAAGAGATCAGGCTGTCGACAAGGCTTATTTCAATAAAGCTACCGAAGGCATAATAAAACAACAGCGACTGGCCCAGAGCCAGAAAGATCCAGACCAGCCACCAAACTATCAGTCTGACTCTGTTTGAAAGTATCGGATGTCTCATCCGTCATTCTGTTAATAACTTTTTATTTCTCCACCCCCGAAAACTACTGCGCCTTTTATTACCAGCTGCCTTGTAGGATCAATAGTTCTTCCCGGAATAAGTTTCCTTGAGTCGCTGAATCCACCCAGAACAGGAGTTACCTCAATCGAAATATTCCACTCATCAGGAACAATAAATGTTGCTCCTCCGAAAACACATGCAATCTCTATTTCATTTCTGCCGGGTGCCAGTTTTGCCTTGGTAAGATCCAGTTCCATTCCTCCAAAAACTGCAGAAATCTTACCACCTTTAAAATTCTCAGAAACAACCTGCCTTTCACCACCACTGAAGACATTAACATAGTCGATATAATCGTCGCCTATCACACCTGCTGAGGACACCGAATTGAATCCATGTCGTTTCGTGGCTATAAAGATTACCCCGATAATGATAAATATGGATGGCCAGAACATGTTATAAGCATGAAAAGTCTCACGGAATATCATAGGGATCAGAAAAAAACCTCCTACTGCCATTACAATTACGCCCGATGTCTTTTCTGAGGCGCCCAGAGTCATAACCAATCCTATGGCAACCAGAAGCATAGGCCAGCTGAAAACAACATGATCGATAAATTCGGGGAAGAAACCTGTGTTTCTCAATACAAGGAATAACCCAACCATTACAAGTATTACACCGATTATCGGACGATCATCTGTAAGATGGTGATGCTCACGTCTTCACTGATGGCGTTCATACCTTGCCTGGCG
>DCFT01000034.1:3481-3830 GCA_002319885.1 Bacteroidales bacterium UBA1797 | reverse complement strand
GATTTCCCGCTCCCGCTTCGGCCTGTAATCCCAAGGATTTCACCGTCCTCCACTGCAAGGTCTAGATGGTCCAATACTCTTATTTTATGAGAATTTACCTCATAATCTTTTACCAAATTGGAAATCTTGAGCATAATCATACCTCTTCGTTTAATTGCAACTTGACACTTGATCCTTAATTATGAAGGATCAACTGTTTGTTTCTAATGAAATATTTACCTATTCTGAAATTACATTTCAAAGATCCATTTTCTGAAATTGCATTTCAAAGATTCATTAACAGTAGATGAGATACTGAAGTAGGACTCAGTATTTACCTTTAAAACTATTTATTAGAATCGGCCTCTCA
>DCFT01000034.1:2285-3200 GCA_002319885.1 Bacteroidales bacterium UBA1797 | reverse complement strand
TAAAAAAAATGAAATATTAATGGAAAGTGAATTAATGAAATCCTTTCTGATCCGAAAAGCAGGAGTTATATTCTGAAAATACATTTTAAGGAAGATCATCGCTTTACGGCTGACACAATCTCAGAAACCTTTGCAGTAATATCGCTTACTTCTTCAACAACTGTGCCCGTGACGATCATATCTGCGCCAGCAGAAACGCAGATCTTTGCAGCTTTTGCATCTCTGATTCCGCCACCGACGATAAGTTTGTTTTCCCCGAGTACTTGTTTGACGGCACCTATCATCTCAGGATTTACAGGTGTATCGGCTCCGGACCCGGCTTCAAGGTAGGTGTAGTGCATGCCCAGGTATTTGCCTGCAAGAGCATAAGCCATAGCAATTTCAGGTTTTTTTCTTGGAATTAATTTAGCATCGCCTACCCAACCGACAGTCCCCCCCGGCTCTACTACAAGGTAAGCCATGGAAATCGGTTCAATTTGACTTTTATATACAAGGGGAGCCCCAAGTACCTGGTTTGTAATTACATATCCTAAATCTCTGGAATTCAGAAGGCTCATGAAAAATACAGCATCTGCATACCTGCTGAGCCCGGCTGAACTTCCCGGGAAAAGGATGGTTGGGACATTTACCTTCTCTTTAATCCTCATGACAGTTTCATCAAGCAGAACACCCGATGCACCTGTTGAGCCGCCTATCATGATGGCATCCGTGCCTCCCTCAACAGCCGCCAGAGCCATTTCAGCTGCTCTTTCAGGTGTTTGGGATGCCGGATCAATAAGGGTAAGATGAACTTTTCCTTCCTGATCAATAATTTTTTGAAGGTGTGCTTCCACCCGCAAAAAAGATCAGGCTCCCTTGGATTCCTTTGATTTAACGCGAAGGGCATCTGAGCCGCATTTCCTGCAGCGAGTTGCT
>DCFT01000034.1:0-1897 GCA_002319885.1 Bacteroidales bacterium UBA1797 | reverse complement strand
GCTTAATGGATGTTAAGGAATATAATGCTTTTCATCAAAAATCAGCTGCCCACCGGTTTGCTACTTTTTACTTTGTGTTTTATCCCGAAAATATTTCGGTTAACTATGTTGCTTGTAGTCTCTTATCTCTTGTGAAGCTTAATTAAAAAAGGTCCGCAGGATAATCGCTCAGAAGCTTAAAAGTGAATCTAACTCGCGATAGTCAGGATCTGGTGCTTCGATTCCATGACAGATCCATAATTACAAATCTGTTACATTAGGGAATTCAAGTGCAAGAGAAAAAAACAATTAAGGGCAAGAAAATTAAATCGTGCCTTTGTAACCACTGAAAACGCGGAAGGCCGCGGAAAAAACTATGCTCTTGCCCCATCTTCCGCGTTTTCAGCGTTTTCCGTGGTTTAATATGAAATGATCTGTTCTATTCTTTTTTTATCTAATCTAAAAATTTGTTTATGACATATTTTGGAATCGATGTACAAGGGGGTCTCAATAACTCATATGGACCACGGAACGAATTCAGTGCACACCGGATTAATAGGGATGGTTCATGGGATAACGAGTTAATGGGATAACGAGTTCAAGAGACATATTGACGCATTAGGAATTAAACCAATGCTTGCAGGGGTAAGACATCCTCAGACAACGGGAAAATAGAGAAATGGTTTCATTCATACAAGAGGTTAAGAGTGAAGCAAAATTCAGAATCGGAGTAAGGCTTTTTGAGTTGTTAAAAAAATCAAAAAATGAAAAAGTTTTAGAGCGAAATTATTTCTGGATAAAACAAATTAGGATTTTCCCTAACCAATATGATGGCCAAATAGAACTTATAATTTTCTGCGTCCACATATTATTATAATACCAAGTACTGCGACTACTGGTACCGCGATCGAAGGAAATTCTGGGATACTACCTCCATTAATAACGTTAAAATTGTTTCGAAAACTATCATCTTCTTTATCATTAGGTAAACTCAAGTAAGATATATAAGCTTCATATTGACCAGCAGTTAATGGAGTAAACGTATCTGAAACAATTCCACTAAATGGTACTTCCACTGTATGCTGTGGGCAAATTGAATTTCCATTTTGATATATCTCAATTTCAATATTTCCAGACATATCGTATTGTGTAGTAGTTGGTGTAAGTTGAAATGTTAACGTCACCGGCTGCCCTGCAACTGGTTGAGCAGGATCAGTTATCATAACAAGGTTAGCTGCACTCGCAATCTCAGATAGTATCAAAAATAAAAAAATCGTTATCACTAAAGATTTTATGAATACACGCTTGCCTGAAAAATTGTTATACTTGTTTGTTCTCATATTGAGCCTTCCATTATTAATTTTAATGTAAAATCAAATACAGTTATTACTAAGAAATATATATTATTTTTGTCTTTAAAAGGACTGATATTTTTATCTATATTCAATATATATATAGTAATCAAAATTGCGTTGGCGCACCCCGCTGCAAGCAGGCTGTCCGACAATTCAATCTTCGAGCAAATATATGCGAAAAACAAGGTATCTGGAGCCTTTAGATCGAAAAAGAAGGAATTCAATTATTACTTGTAGTAATTGTCGGACAAACTGCAAGCTGCGGGGTATTCAAATGAAATAAAACTCCTAAAATAATAAAAATTTTTATAAAAACAACCTTAACATATAAATATAACGTCTCTTGCATAACCCATATTCTACTAACTTAATAGACCGAAGACATAAAAGTTAACGTTATAACTGTGATAAAGTTAACATTAAAATTATCCAATCCTTATTCATAATGGTGATTGACATGGCGATTCATCCAATAGACTATCGATATGGTACGGCAGAAATGAGATATGTTTGGAGTCAGGAAAATAGACTTTCCAAACTACTGCAGATAGAAGCAGCCCTTG
>DCFT01000132.1 GCA_002319885.1 Bacteroidales bacterium UBA1797 | reverse complement strand
AAAGTAGAAACTGATGCCTGTAAGAGGTTTATTTTAATGCTTGGATATTATATAAAAATAAATATAATTAATTGTAATCAACCACCTTAAACACACTCATTTTAAGGAGATTGCAATAGTGGGCTTATTCTTCAACAGCTGGAATGATCTTGGAAGGGTTTTAGTCCTTGGGGTACTGGGGTATATTTCACTTGTGCTTTTATTAAGAGTTTCCGGAAATCGTACACTTTCTAAACTTAATGCTTTTGATTTTGTCGTTACAATTGCACTTGGGTCTACGTTCGGATCATTTATTTTGAATAAAAGTATTTCACTTGCAGAAGGAGTAATGGCTTTTTTAGTCCTGATAGGTATGCAGTATGTTATTTCATGGCTAACCATAAGGTCAAAGAGTATCAAAAAAATAATAAAAAATGAGCCATTTCTTGTATATTATAATGAAGAGTATCTTAAAGATTCTATAAAGCATTCTAGAGTAGACAAAGGAGAAATTGAGCAGTGTGCGAGGAATCAAGGATATCCCAATATGGAACGTATTGAAGCTGTAGTCCTTGAGACCGATGGCAGCTTCTCAATTATAAGCAAGTCAGAGAAACAAGGGAAAGAACTTGAAATTTTCGGGCTAAAGGATTAGGGTCCAGAATTTCTCCGGGAACCTAAATTAGACTCGGAACCTTCCCCGGCTCTTCTATCTGACCTTGTGTTTCTCCGGGCCGCGGAACTTGAGTCATAATCTTCCCATGTCGGAGGAATATTCAGGATATGGAGTTGCGGAGCTCTGATGCCTTTATTTTTGAACTCAATCCAGGCTCTTGTGTGTACATCGGACTCAAACTCAAATTCATCTCTAAGGTCGTTGACGTAAGCTTTAGCCCTCAGTCGGGTATAAAACGGGAGAGCTTTATGCAGCATGATAATAGGGCTTTTCTCAGAGATATAAACATATTTAGAGCTCACAACTGTCTCCTTTAAGACTCTCATTGCTGTTTTTATATCTGACTCCGATGCGATATAGAGATCTATTACGACCATCAGTTCAGGTAATCCATAATTCCCACTGGCAACTGTTTCATTAAAAATCAGGCTATTTGGAGCTGTCACAGTGTTATCATCAGGTGTAACAAGTTTTGTTGCCCTTAATCCTATATCAGTGACCTCACCATAGTAATCTCCAATGGCAATTTTGTCTCCTACCTGGTAAGGTTTTTCAAAAGTAATCACAATTCCACCGATAAAATCGGCAAAAAGATCCTTTACCCCAAAACCGATGGCTGCGCCCAGAAGTCCTGATAGGAGAAACAGTTCCGGTCCGAATATTTTGAAAATTTGTGTAAGGAAGTAGTATAAAGCAATAACATAGATCCCAAACTTTACTGCAGGAATAACCATTTTTACTTTTACTCTGCCGCTGCGGCTCATTCTTTCCGAGGCTTTTAACAGTATGCTGGTAACAATTCGGCCAAGTACGTATGCCGCAAAGAAAATCAGGATCATGTTTATAAGAGTTTGAGTCTCTATAGATCTGATAGTTTCCAGAAGTTGCTCTCTGGCTGACTCCCCATTTACCATTTACCACACCAGCCTCAACTTTTTCAAATAAGCAATTACACTACACAGAGCTTCAGGTCTGATACTCAAGGAATTGTCTTCACCCTCAAAAATTAGTTCCTGATTTAGAAGCTGGAAAGAAGTCTCATTGACTCTTAATATGGAGCCCATCATATCAGCTATCTCACTTTTTTTCAGCCTCTGGTATGAAAGTATAAGGCTCAGAACAAAAGTCTCGTCATACTCAAGTTTTATATTATACGAAGATTGACCGATGTTTTTAGGTGCTATATGGGGATAATCAAGCCCAAGTTCCCAGATTCTTAGTGCGACACCAGGGTTGCCTTTTGATTCCGTATGGATCTTCTCGAATAACCGGTATTCGGCAGTTTCTTCTTTACGTTCTTCATTCCCAGCTTTTCCTGCTTTCCTTTCGTATTTTTCTTTCTCAAAATGAAGGCGTCTCTTAAGGTAAGGGATATTTATTTTAGGAACCGGAACTACAACTTTCCTGCCCAGTAGGGCCAGATCAAGAGGATATTCTGATACATATACGAGAGGTTCTTTTTTGGACCCTCCATCGTTATCAAATATGATTTCTCCTTCTCGATATCTTTTGAGGATGAGGGTTTCAAGATCTTCTCTTTCGAGAGCAGGGATAAAAACCTGTACCGGAAAGTACTTCCCTATCCCAAAAGCTTCGTTCAAATATTTCCAGGAGTAAAGGTTCCAGGTAGTAACATACATCCTGCTCTGAGAGCTAACCATACCCAGAAACTCATATAATATGTCAAATCCGCCTGTTTTTCTCATATATAGAAACTGGCAGTTATCAATAAGCACCACCCTTTTTGTATCTTCGGGAAGGGAAATTTCCTTTTTTTCCCTGATAATGCCGGATAAAGTGATTTTTGTCGCCCTTATCTGGTTTAGTTTCTCAATCTCGTTAATCAGGGTGGTCTTCCCACTAAGGGGTCCGGCAATAATGGCGACGTTAAGTTTTTTCCCAACATCAAAATCAGCAATCGCTTCTTGAATCTTTCCTATCTCATCCCGCAGTCTGAGAACCTCGTCGAAGCTATTTTCTTCGAAATCGTTACTGAAAATCCCCACAATATCCCTAACTTATATTTAGCATATAATATTTAATAGATACAGCATAAGATCGAAGATAAATTAATCAGGTTAAGCTCACCGTAAATAAATCTACTCGTTTCCTGATTTCTTTGAATGTTTTCCGTAAAGCTCAGTAAAGTACGTTGCAGTTATTCCGT
>DCFT01000099.1:27176-37792 GCA_002319885.1 Bacteroidales bacterium UBA1797 | reverse complement strand
TTGAGATAATCTTTTCATCACTGAGTGCCAGCGAAAGATAATCTCAAACGGAGTTATTTTATGCAGAATAAAAAGAGAGGTTGTCCTTATGCAACAACCTCTCTTTATTGTATATGTTTAAATCTTACTACTCTGTCTCAGTTTGAGTAGTTTACGACGCTGTCTCCTGATATTCCTTGTATAAATTACAGAATACATTACTGGTATAAGAATGAGTGTCAGGAATGTAGCAAAGCTTAATCCGAAAATAATCGTCCATGATAATGGTCCGAAAAACATAACATTATCACCTCCGAAATGCAGATGAGGATTCAAATCCCTCAGCAATGTGGCAAAATTAATATTCATACCAATTGCTAATGGAATAAGTCCCAGAATTGTAGCGGTAGCTGTTAGGACAACAGGCGTTATACGTGTCATTCCAGCACCGATAATCGCATTTCGCGTTTTAGAACCTTGTTCTTTTAACTTATCGGTAAACTCAACAAGCAATATTCCATTCCTCACAACAATACCGGCAAGTGCCACAATTCCCATACCTGTCATGATAATGGATATTGTCATTCCAAATATCATGTAACCAAGAAGAACTCCGATAAGGCTGAATACCACTTCAGAAACAATTATAAGAGCTTTAGACATTGAGTTAAATTGTGTAATCAGAATAAACATAATCAGGAACAAACAGAGGATCATTGCTTTAGACAAAAATGCCATAGATTCTGCCTGGTCTTCCTGCTCTCCTGTGAGTCGTATATCAATATCCATTGGTTTAGAAAACTCTGGCAGAACTTTCCGAAGCTGAGCATTAATAACGTTTGCATTATAACCGTCAAGAACATTCGAAGAGACCGTAATAACCCTTTTCAGGTTAAGACGGTTGATCTGTCCATAACTGTTTACATATTCAACATGCGAAACGACCGAGAGTGGGATCTGACGAATGAGACCCGAAGTCATGTCGCGGTAAGTAATTGTAAGGTTCAGTAATTGCTCGAGATCTTTACGCTGGTCATCTTCAAAACGAAGCATTATTGAATACTGGTCTTCGCCTTCGCGGTATTTTGAGACCTCTTTGCCAAGCTGACCCGTACGTATAGCATCTCCAACAGTTGCCGCAGTGATACCTTCTGTATTGGCTCTTTCACGGTCGAGAACAATCAGAAGTTCAGGTTTAGTTGTAGCAAAATCAGATTTTAACTCCTCTATACCAGGTATTTGCAGCGAATCAACAAACCGTTTAAATTTATCGGAAGTTGCAGCAAGCTGTGTCAGATCTTCTCCTGATATTTCAATATTTATTGGCTTGCCTGTAGGAGGACCCATTTTTATTTTATCAACAACTATCTCAGCGCCCGGAATATCTTTCAGCGCGTCACGCATTTTATTCATATAAATACTTGTACTTTGTCCATGCCTGTATTTATATTCAACAAAATTTACTGCAATTTTAGCCAGATTAGATGATTTGCTGGAATTATCAAATGTATTGTCAGAGGCCAGAAAGGCAACGTTTGTAACAACAGATTCCACGATAGGATTTTTTTCACCCAGAACGCTCATGATACGGTTTTCAGCAATCCTGGCAACCGAATCAGTTACCTCAATCTGTGTACCAATCGGCATTTTAATAAATGTGTTTATAGTATTTGGTTCATTATCAGGAAAAAATACCACTTTGGGTTTCACAATATTATTTAAGACCATGGTAAAAACAAAAAGGCCGATCATTCCAATAAGTATATAAGCCGGTCTTCTGCCTTTCAGAACCCATTTAAGTGTGTTTTCATATTTTTTCAACAAAGCCGGAAGAAAATGCGACTGAAATCTTCTGAAAACTTTATAGCCGAATAACTCATGGCCAAGAAAAGAGATTGCCACGAACATTGTAAAATTGGCAACTCCTCTCGCTCCAAAAAGATAAAAAGGTATTGAGATTAATGCTATCAAAGCAGTAGTCCTGAAAACATTGCGTTTGTTAACCGGAGCATCTTCATCGTCAAGTTTCATGAAATCTACTGCAAATACCGGATTAAAGATATATGCCACAATCAAAGAAGCAAAAAGAGTAATGATCAGCGTAACAGGGATAAAAACCATGAAACTACCAACCACACCTGGCCAGAATGCCAAAGGGAAAAATGGAGCAAGTGTTGTAAGTGTACCCGAAAGTATCGGCACAAAAACTTCTCCCGCTGCATACTTTGCAGAAGAAGTTATGTCCAATTTTGTCTTCGTATGAATACGATGGGTATTCTCTATAACAACAATAGCATCGTCAACAACAATTCCAAGCGCAAAAATAAAGGCGAACATCACAAGCATATTCATTGTGAAGCCGATAAAAGGGAGAAAAATAAATGCTATTGCCATTGATAACGGGACGGATAATGCCACGAATAAAGCGTTCACCAGGCCCATAAAGAACATCAGGACTATCGTAACAAAAATGAATCCGAGTATAATGGTATTATTAAGCTCATTTACAGTATTCCTGGTATTTCGCGACTGGTCGCCCGTAACCTCAATTTTGAGATTTGATGGGAGCTTTGTCTTTTGCATTTCGGCAATGATGTCTTTGATCTTGTCGGAAGCATCCAATAGATTCTGGCCGCTTTTCTTTATTACGTTCAGAGTGACCACATTTTTACCATCATATCGTGCAAAGTTTTCAGGTTGATGGAAGCCATCCCGTACAGTTGCAATATCACGGAGTTTAATAATTGCTCCGCTACCCGTGCTTAATATAATATTTTTTATCTGTTCAATATTTGTCACTTCACCAACGACCCGGATAGAGCGACTCATTTGCTGAAGATCTATATTTCCACCGGACACTGTCATGTTATTAAGGCTCACTGCCTGCTCCACATCTCTGAAGGTAAGACTGGCTGCTTTCATCTTATACATATCGACATCTACCTGGATCTCCCGTGTGAGAGCTCCTCCTATTTCCACACGGGTAATTTCTTTAAGACTTTCGATACGATCCTGCAGCTCATCGGCATATTTCTTCAGACGGTCGAGTGGTATATCACCCGAAAGATTTATATACTGAATAGGTATCTCCGAGAGATCTATCTCCATTACCGAAGGTTCAATAAAGGAAGGATCAGTAGGCAAGTCCTTTTTGGTCTTATCAACAGCATCATTTACTTTTTGCTTTGCGTCTTTAATCTCAATACCTGTGTTAAACTCCACGATGATCGCAGAAAAATCCTGTACTGAGCGGGAGGTAATCTTCTTAACCCCACTCATTGATTTTAAATTCTTCTCCAGGGGCCTTGTAACAAGGTTCTCCATATCCGCTGGTGAAGTTCCGGGATAAATAGTGTTAATATTTATCATTGGAATCACAATCTCGGGAATCTGCTCTTTCGGAATGGTATAATAATTAATTAAACCAAATACCGCTATTATGAATACCAGCACATAAACACTGATCTTATTGTCAATTGCCCAGCTGGTAGCAAAGAATTCTTTAAACTTTTTTTCCATAAAAATATTTTTTACTCTGATATTAAAAGATCAGAATGGTATTTAAAATCTTATGTATTCGCCGTCTACCAGTTCCTGATAACCAACAGATATTATTTTATCTCCTGTTTTAAGACCATTTAGAATTTCCGCAACACCGTTATAAGTAGTTCCCAAAACAACAGGTTGTTTGAATGCAGCATTATATTTTTCCTTTGAACGTACGACATAAACATAACTACCGTCCTTGTCGGTCTGAATAACATTCATCGGAACCTCGATTGCATTATCAGCGTGATAGTCGTTTATCTGAACAATAGCTATCATATTAGCTTTCAGATTACTGAAATCATCAAGTAGTTTGGTCTCAATCATAAATGTTCTGTTCACCGGGTTGATATACTTGCTTACAAAATCCACCCTGGTGTCATATTGCTTATTAATATCCGGGAAGATAACAACAAGTTTGTCACCGACATTAACTTTTGCCGAATATGCTTCTGATACTTCAGCACTAACCTTCAGATTTTTAAATGCAAGGACACGGTAAGCAGCAGAACGTGGATCAGGAGAAACCACACTGCCAACCTTTATATTGCATTCTTCTATTGTGCCTGTAATTGGTGATTTGATCTTAAACTTATCAACCTGCTGTTTCAGAGAAGCAATCTGTTTCTCCAGAGCTTCCTTATTTGTTTTCGATTGCAGGTATTGAACTTCACTTCCGATCTTCTGATCCCAAAGTCTTTTCTGCTTATCGTATAAATCGGATGCAAATTTATATTGGCTCTCCAGCCCCTGCATTTGACTGAGGTACTGCTGATCATCTATCTGAGCCAGTACCTGACCTTTAATAACTTTATCTCCCACATCAGCAAATTTTGATGTTATTGTGCCCGGGGCTTCTGCAAAAACTGCGGCATTTTCATCACCGTCCAGTTTACCCTGCACTCTGATAAAATGATCAAATGTGCTACTGCTTATCTCCTTAATTCCAACAAACTTAAATTTTTCAGGATTCAAAGTATCCTTTGGATCCGTGCTTAATTTGCTCTCAAGGTTTATTATTTTATCTTTTATCTCCAGTTGCTGTTGTTTTAATTTATCAAGTTCAGCCTGCTTGTTGGTGCTGCAAGAAAACATGAAGAATAAACCTGCTGAAACTGCTAAACATAATTTTATGGTTTTCATATCTGATCTGATTTGTTTTAATATCCGGATTCTAAAAAAATAGTTTATTTACTTGTGCTTAAAATACGATCGAGCTTTGCTTTAGCATTCAGCAATGCCAGAACAGAGTTATAGTAATTAGATTCTGCTGTTAAGAATTGATTCTGATTTTGAGTGAGTTCGAAACTTGAAGACACACCTTCTTTGTATTTTATAACTGTTTTATCATATACCTTACGGCTCAGATCCATACTTTCCTTGTTAGTAATAAAATTGCTGTATGCGGTCTGGTAAGTGCTTTTTGCGGTTTCAAATTCCATGATCAGACCCTGCCCTGCATCTTCTTTCGCAAGATCAGATTTTGCAAGGTCAAATTTAGCCTCGCTGACCTTTGCATTTCTCATCCCGCTGGTGAATATGGGAATATTAAGAGAAGCGCCAACCACATCTTTCACTGCGAAATTAAAAGCAGGCATATTTGTCTGTTCTTCATGCCTGTAAAAAGCAGATATGGTAGGCAAATATTTTGATTTCTCGCGTTTTAGCATTAAAGCAGAAATTTTTTCCTGATAATTTACTAACTGATAGTCTACATTGCTTTTAATATCAAATGCTGCAGAGGATAAATACTCCATCTTTCCCTGTTCAATGATCCCGGGAAGGCTATCGGTCAGCTCAATATCCTGGTCGAAACCAACGCCAAGCTGATATTTCAGAAGTTTTACAGAAATCTGCTTCTGTGATTCGATTGAAGCAATAAGAGTCTGTATATTCGATTTACTTATTTTGACCTGATCAACATCAGTTTCCTCGTTTAAACCCTGCTCATTCATTTTCACAAGTTCATTATAGGTCTTTTCAACTGATCTCAGACTCTGACTTAATACTCTCTCATTTTCACCCAGTACTAAAATAAGATGATATGTCCCGGCAACAGATTCTTTTGTTGTATTTTCTGTTTTTTCAAGGCTTTTCTCAGTCATTTCTTTAACCACTTTGGTCGCCTGCAACCCCACCAGATATTCGCCGCTGAAAATTAGCTGAGAGACTGTGAAATCGATAGTCGTATTGTCATGTACACCCAGAGCAAAAGTAGGAGATTCTTCATAGGCATTTTTAATATCAGTTTGAGTGATAAATCCACTCAGGGGAAGTTTATCCGGATTCAGTACCATCCCTAAGCCTAGTTGAGGTACCACAAACTGATGAAGATAATTTGCAGCAACATTGAATTGTGGCAATCCGGTTGCCAGATTTTCCCACACTTGTTTCTCAGCATGCAGAATATCAATCTTTGATGATCTGACAGCCCTGTTATTCTGAAGGGCATATGCCTGGGCATCTGATATCGACAGTTTTAAAATTTCTTTCTTATCCTGACTATATCCCTGAGTTATTAATCCAAGAAGAATAGAGATTAAAAGGTATTTACGTATAAAATTCATATTATAAATTATTTATTGTAAGCAATTTCCAATTCTTTTATTTTCTTTTCCAAAACAGTTATTCCTTTTTCAGTTGCAATGCCGCGGATATGATAATTGAGCAGTTCTACAAATAATTTGACAGAAGGAAACTCTTCTGCTGCAAACAACTCGGCAAGAGTTGCGTCTTCCGATCTCCACAGGTATAATTTTGCTATTATATTATTATTCATATCCTTCCGGTATAACCCTTCTTTTATTCCCTTCTTAAGGTTCAGAAGAATGTAGTTGTAAATTCCTTCCTTCCGTGCTTTGAGCGTCTTCTGATAATGAACAGGATAGTATTTCTTAAGATCGTATTCTGTGGCGGGATTCTGCTCGCGGATTAATCGATTCATATAGATTGATATCTCAAACAATTCCTCGATAGCGTTAAATCCCGTAGAGAAACATTTACATATTTCTTCCTGTCTCATCAAAATTTCATTATCTACAAACTTTCCGACAAGATCATCTTTGTCATTCACATATTGATAAAGAGTTTTTTTTGAGATGCTAAGTTCTTTGGCTACATCATCCATTGTTATGCTCTTGATCCCATACTTCATGTATAACTCACGAACTTTCAACAATATATTTTTAAGCTCTTCATTCATGCCGCAAAAATAACATCAAAAAACTTAGGAAACAAATATTCTAATAAATGTTTCCGGGGTTTTTAAAGATTTAACAATTTTGTAACCTGAGATATTTTATCCCCTCAAAAATCGACTTAGTAAATATGTAAATGAACTACGCCTGAGGCATTTAGAAGCAGTTTCCATGTTACTGTATGTTGTCAGTTTGCTATCAGGAATGTCGTTCCTGAAAGGGTTGAAGGATGTTGAGAGATAATATTTGGAATTCAACATCTCTGATGTTGTTGAATTCATTGCAACATTATAACAGACTTGATTATGGTTATTGGAATTTGACACCTTCAGAGTCGAAACTATTAAAAACATATTTAAGTCTTTATTGTTTTTAGTATTATCATTCAAAGAATTAAAACCATGAAAGCAATAATTTTAAAAGATTTTGGCGGAGTTGAAAACCTGGTAAATTCAGAAGTTCCCATTCCTGATATTTCTGACAACGAAGTACTTATAAAAGTAAAGGCATTCAGTATCAACCCTGTTGATATTAAAACACGTTTAGGAAGAGGAGTTGCTTCAAGATTAAAAGAACACCCTCCTATGATATTGGGATGGGATTTCTCAGGCATTATATCTGATACAGGAAGATCTGTGAAATCTTTTAAGAGTGATGATGAAGTGTTTGGACTTATTAATTTTCCTGAACCGGGGAAAACATACGCTGAATATCTGGTTGCTGCAGAATCAGAGCTGGCATTAAAACCTTCAAACATCTCGCATGAAGAAGCTGCAGCAGCACCATTGGCAGCACTGACAGCGTGGCAAATACTTAAAGATAAAGCAGCCATATATCCGGGAAGTAACATCCTGATTCATTCAGCTGCCGGAGGAGTGGGTCATTATGCAGTACAAATGGGCAGACATCTGGGAGCTTATGTTATCGGCACTGCTTCTGACGTGAATATGGATTTTATATTAAGCCTTGGTGCTTCTGAGCATCTTGATTATAAAAAACAGAGGTTTGAAGAGGTTCTTAAGGATATTGATTTCGTATTGGATACAATAGGAGGAGATTATATCGACAGGTCATTGAAGGTATTAGGGCCGGGTGGCAAATTAATAAGCATTCCTTCAGGGGCATCTGAACATGTAAGAGAAAAAGCACAAGCTGTGGGAATGACCGGGGAATCGTTCAGCGTAAGACCAAACGGAAAAAACATGAAAGAGCTGGCGGAATTATTGGAGCTGGGTATCGTAAAGTCTTTTGTTTCAAAGATATATGGGTTTAATGAGATTCAGGCTGCACATCAACAGATCGAGAGTGGCAAAACAAAAGGGAAAATTGTCGTCTCCTTACATTAAATGTCTAATTTGACTATTGTAATTATTTTTTAACCACAAAGCTCACAAAGCAAACACAAAAGTCACAAAGGTCATGTCTTTAAATATCAGGTCTTTGTGATCTTAGTGTAAATACTTAGTGTCCTTTGTGGTTAATGGATTTTTTTTCTTTGGATAATAGAATAATTGTCTTATAAATAATTTCAGTAATATTGAAATTAAAAACTGAAGTATTATGACTCAACAGATTAAGCAGATTGCTGAAAGAATAAAAGAAATCCGTGAGATCTCCGGAACATCTGCCGAGACTCTGGCAGGAAAACTTGGAATTCCCGCTAAGCTTTATAATCAATATGAAAGCGGTGAAATTGATATCCCCGTTGGAATTATTTTCAATATATCGGAACTTTTTAATGTTGAGCTCTCGGTAATGCTTGGCGGCGATAATCCTAAGCTGCGCATTTATGGAGTAGTAAGAAACGGGAAAGGTCTTAAGCTTGAACGCCGGAAGCAGTACAAGTACGAAAGTCTGGCTTATAATTTTATTCACAAAAAAGCAGAGCCCTTTATGGTTACCATTGATCCCGATTCAGAAAATAAATTACTTGAATTTAATTCTCATCCCGGACAGGAGTTCAATTATGTAATTAAAGGATCAATGATGAGCATAATTGACGGACACGAAATAATCCTGAATGAAGGAGATTCCATTTTTTTTAATTCAGGTTGCAAACATGCTATGAGAGCATTGAATAACGAACAGGTGAAGTTTCTTGCAATAGTTCTATAAAACAGCAGAAGAAAAATGGTGCTAAATAAATATCTCGATAAAATAGATTTTAATTCCTACGAGGAATTTAAAAAAGATTTTAAAATTAAGATCCCTGAAAATTTCAACTTTGCGTATGACGTTGTTGATGAAATGGCTGTAAGTACGCCTGATAAAATTGCAATGGTCTGGTGTGACGATAGAGGAAATGAAGCTATTTTCACATTTGGACAGATGAAGCTTTACAGCGATAAAGCTGCGAATTACTTCAAATCACTGGGGATACGCAAGGGAGATGCAGTAATGCTCGTTCTGAAAAGGCATTTTGAATTCTGGTTCTGTACTCTTGCCTTAAACAAACTCGGTGCAATAACAATTCCCGCAACTCACCTGCTGTCTGCTAAAGACATGATCTACAGAAATAATGCAGCTGATATAAAAATGATTGTTTGTGTTCCCGATCCTGAAGTTATTAAGCATATTGAGGAATCAGAAAGTAAATCACCTACTCTGAAATTAAAAGTGGTAGTTGGTGAGGACCGTAAGGGATGGATGAACTTTACTAAGGGAATAGAGAATAGTTCTGACAGTTTTGTAAGACCAACTTCCGACCAGGCTACTGTTAATACCGATATTATGCTTCTCTATTTCACTTCAGGCACAACAGGAATGCCCAAAATGGTAAATCATGATTTTATTTATCCTCTTGGACATATTCTCACAGCCAAATACTGGCAGAGAGTCGAAGATAATGGTCTCCATTTTACTGTTGCCGATACAGGATGGGCCAAATCAGCATGGGGTAAGTTGTATGGTCAGTGGATATCGGGCAGCGCTGTTATGACATATGATTATGACAAATTCGTTCCAAAAAATCTCATGGAAGTAATTGAAAAATATAAGGTTACTACTTTTTGTGCACCTCCTACTATTTACAGATTTCTGATAAAAGAAGATCTTACAAGGTATGATCTCAGCAATCTTAAATACTGTGTAGTTGCAGGAGAACCTTTGAACCCTGAAGTCTTTAAGCAGTTCCTCGATCATACAGGGATCAGGCTCATGGAAGGGTATGGGCAAACTGAATGCACTGTTGCGGTAGCGACTTATCCCTGGATGAATCCGAAACCAGGTTCCATGGGAATGCCATCTCCGGGTTATGATATCATGATTATTGATGATGAAGGGAACCCTTGTGAAGCAGGAGCTGAGGGAGAAATCGTAATCCGAACCAACACCAGCAAACCAGTAGGCATGTTTAACGGCTATTACCGTGATGATAAGCTTACCATGAGTGTATGGACAAATGGAATATACAGAACAGGAGATATGGCATGGTGCGACGAGGATGGATATTACTGGTTTGTGGGCAGATCAGATGATGTTATTAAAAGCTCCGGCTACCGGATAGGTCCTTTTGAAGTGGAAAGTGCTCTGATGGAACATCCTGCAGTACTTGAATGTGCTATTACTGCTGTACCTGACCCTGACAGAGGCCAGATAGTCAAAGCAACAATTGTTCCCTCGAAGAATTACCAGCCGAGCGAAGAACTTGCAAAAGAACTGCAGGAACATGTAAAGAAGGTAACTGCTCCATACAAATATCCAAGGCTTGTAGAATTTGTAACTGAACTCCCCAAAACGATAAGCGGTAAAATAAGGAGGGTGCAGATCAGGGATGAGGATAAATAAGCACACCGACTTAATATCCTATGCTATGGACATAAGAATCAATTTAAGAAGTGTAGGGACGTAAGAATCAATTTAAGAAGTGCAGGGACGTAAGAATCAATTTAAGAA
>DCFT01000099.1:0-26869 GCA_002319885.1 Bacteroidales bacterium UBA1797 | reverse complement strand
ATCAATTTAAGAAGTGTAGGGACGTTGCATGCAACGTCCCTACACTTCTTATCTATCTGTTGTGATTTCTCCGGTCAGGAATAAGATTCTTTGATGATCCGAATCTGTTTGGTGTTCGCTTGTTAAACTGTTGTTTTACCGGTTTGACGGGATTATTGTCAATGAGTGGGAAAGGATGATCTTGTACTACCTTGATTTTCTTTGTTATAAGTTTTTCAATATCTCTCAGATATTCCTTTTCTTCAGCGTCACAGAACGAAATAGCAGTACCTTTTGCACCAGCCCTTCCGGTCCTGCCAATCCGGTGAACATATGTTTCGGAAATATTCGGGATCTCAAAGTTTATAACATATTCAAGGTCATCTACATCAATTCCACGGGCAGCAATATCTGTAGCTACAAGAACACGAGTGGTCTGAGCTTTGAAACCCGATAACGCTTTCTGTCTTGCATTTTGTGCCTTATTTCCATGTATTGCTTCAGCAGTAATATTTTTCTTTTTCAATACTCTTACTACCTTGTCGGCTCCGTATTTTGTCCGCGTAAATACCAGCGCGGTTTTTATTTTTTCATCTTTTAATAATTCAAGTAACAATGAGTTTTTATTTCCCCTGTCAATGAAGTAAACAAACTGGTCAACGATATCAACAGTAGAAGCGGAAGGTGTTACTTCCACCTTTACCGGTTTATATACTATTGAACCGGCCAGTTTAACGATCTCAGGAGGCATTGTAGCAGAAAAAAACAGCGATTGTCTTTTTTGCGGCAGCACAGCGAGCAACCGTCTGACATCGTGGATAAAACCCATATCGAGCATCCTGTCAGCTTCATCAAGCACAAAGATCTCAATATCTTTAAGTGAAATAAATCCCTGGTTCATGAGATCTAGCAGCCTTCCCGGTGTTGCTACAAGTATATCCACACCATTTTGCAAAGCTCTTGTCTGTGGATTTTGATTTACACCACCGAAAACAACAGTGCATGTCAATCCCGTATAACGGCCATATGCTTTGAAGCTCTCCTCGATCTGGATTGCAAGTTCCCTCGTTGGTGTGACTATAAGAGAGCGGATTTTTTTCTTTCTGTCGAATGATTTATTTCTGCTTAACAGCTGAAGAATCGGTACAGCGAATGCTGCTGTTTTTCCCGTGCCGGTCTGGGCACATCCTATAAGATCAGTTCCCTGCAAGACAATTGGTATAGCCTGTACCTGAATAGGTGTTGGTATTGTATATCCTTCTTCTTTTAAAGATTTTAAAATTGGTTCAATGATGTTTAATGATTCAAAATGCATAAATTAATATTTAAATGAAGTCCGGTTTCTGACTTCATCAACCGGATTGAATGGCGGCAAAGGTAGTCTTTATTATTCAGAGTTTCTGTTTTTGTCATAACAGACTGATTTTGAAGACCTGAGGAGTGAGCATGTGATGAGAGGTGGTGTCAGGTGCGGGGTTTGACGTGTGAGGTGTGAGGTGTGATGCGTAATTATTAGGAAGAATGTTGAACAGTAAATTTAACCCCCTCCTCGTAAGTAGTGATTTTGAAATCGAACCTCTTTTCGAATTTGGATGAATCAAAAAAATAGTCCCTGTCGTACTGGTACATCATTTCAGGCATCTCTTTCATAATAGGAACAAAAATTCCAGCAAGTTTTATCATCCACAAGGGCATGACAAATAATTTATTTGAAACTTTCATTTCTTTGGAAAAAAGGCCGACGAATTGCCTGCCGGTTAATGTATTTTTGTCGGTAGGCAGATGCCAGACTGTATTGTATGCGTCAGTTGTATTACCAAGAAGTGCAGTAGCTCTGGCAGCATCGGGAGTATAAGTAAAGGAGTGTTTTCTATCGGCGTTGATAAACCAGTTGGCCCTCATCCCCTTTTTAAGATTTTTATAAACCGTCTCATTCACAAAACTTTTATTATTATCAGGGCCATAGAAATCTGCAGAACGTGCAATAAGTGCCATCAGTTTACCGGCTTTCACTTCGTCCATAATCATCTGGGCAATTTGTTTCCTCACAACACCTTTTTTACTGGGAGGATTAATCAGAGACTCCTCGGTCATATGTGGTATTTCGCTGATATCATACATATAAACATTGTCGAAGAATACCAATCTTGATTTATATTTAATACAGGCATCAATAGCAGCTCTCATAAATTTTGGCCAGTTATCTTCCCAAACTTTAAGTTTATAATCAAAGCCAACAACAACATATACAACATCAGAACCTTCAATAACCTGATCAACATTCGCCGGATTTGTAAGATCTGCCGGGAAAAGCTCATCCGAATCATTGACTTTTCTTGGATTACGGCTTACAAGCCTGATTTTATTTGTATAGGCTAATAATTCCTTTGCCAGGACAGAACCTATTGTGCCGTTTGCACCTAAAATTGTTTGCATATATTTAAGTTTAGAATATAACATCAGGTGCGCTTGAAAGTTCACCCGGGATAGAATCGTTTTTCGAGTGGTCTGCATACTCCCATATAACAATCGGTTTCGTTTTTACCAGTTATCCTTAATGAGTTGACAGGCAAAAGATTCCAGGGTAATGGTTTTTCTGATTCAAAAAGATGAAACAGACCATTATTAATCATTACAGCTATATTGTAAAAGTCTGATTTAAAGGGTTCTCTGTATTCCATAGGATAAATTTCCTTACCCGTCAGAAGCGCTACGCGCGTTAGGCCGAATTCTGCCAGACTAACACTTGAAGGGACAGGATGATCGAGCCATGCTGCATATACTTTCTGAAAATCGCCGATACTCGATTCTTTCCATTTTCCATCTTCCTGAAATGATTTAAGGTATAGAGTCATGGTCGTCATCAGGCTTCCCCAGGAATCATCATACTCAAAAAGCAGACTTATAGCACTGAGAACAGCTGCAGCATCAAATAAGAAATTCTCTTTCTGAAGAACATCTTTGCTGTAGGAATGAGCAAGATTTGTTCCATCCCAGAATTTATTTAACAGGTTTTGAATAAGATTTGCCGCATGCTTTTCAAGATCAGGTCTAACAAGAAATCTTCCTGCCTGCAGCATTGCGATGGCAAGAAGTGCATTTATCCCGCAAAGAATCTTATTATCCTTTGAAGGCTGTTTTCTTGTAAGCCGTTCGGTGAGCAGCTTACTTTCAATATCTTCAATGTGATTTTCATTCATCCTTATAAGGTGGATTGATCCCTCAAAGTTCCCTGATTTATTAATATAATAAGTTTGTGAAAACTTTTCAAATTCCTCCGGAAGCAGACTATTTTTAATCTCTTCGTAGCTCCAGATGTAAGTTGCACCCTCTTCATGCTCTGTATCAGCATCATGCCCGGCTATATAAAATCCATCAACCTTAAAACATTCCTCAAGGCATTTAAGAATATTATCTGCCATATTTTTGTAAGTTTCCTTTCCTAATACTCTGAATGCAAGCGAATAGCTCCAGAGTGACATAGCCTGATCATATAACATTTTTTCAAAATGAGGAATAGTCCACTCCCTATCTACACAATATCTGAAAATGCCTCCCTGAAGATGATCGTTCAATCCTCTGAGGCGCATTGCATCGAGAGTCTTACTACAGATTGTTTTTGTCGAAGGACTATCATCCAGAGCCGCCTGATATAAAAGAAACAATAAGGAAGAGTGTGGAGGAAATTTATGACCCTTTCCAAATCCGCCATTTTCAGTATCATAATATTTTGAGAGTGTATCAGAAAGAGAAGACTCTGAGGCCTTCTCTGGTGGATTTTCTGCTGAAACGAATGGAGGAATTTTATTAGTATTATTTTCGAAATAGGTCTGAACCTTTTCAGCCTCCTCAAGAAACGAGAGCATTGAGTCTCTTGATTTTGCTGGTGCATAAGTAAGGGCATAAACAGGACGGAGATCGGATGTCATGAAAACGTTCAGAGGCCAACCTCCTCTCCCATTCTGATTATTAATAAATTCCATCAGGAACTGATCAATATCAGGACGTTGTTCACGGTCAACCTTTATACACACAAAATGATTATTAAGATAATCAGCGGTAGAGAGATCAGAAAACGCTTCCGAAGCCATTACATGACACCAATGACAGGTTGCATACCCAACAGATACAAACAGAAGTTTCTTCGTTTCAGCAGCATAGCTTATAATTTCATCGCTCCACTCCTGCCACCATACCGGATTGTTAATGTGCTGCAGAAGATAAGGCGACGATGATCTTTCAAGATTATTATGTCTGATATCCATTTCATCAATATCTTATTTCATCATAATTTGTATACATCATACTCATTAACTGATACAATTAATTCATTTTCATTGCTCAGAGAGTAATAATTGTTAACGAATGATAATACAAATTGTTCAATGGAATGAAATAACTGAACGTAAGAAAAAACTACATCACAATAGCATCATAGTCTCACCTTATGAGACACATGAAGATTCATAAGCTGAAGATAAAATTACCTTACGCTATAGCGGGAAGTTTGCAAGACTGCAAGACCGGGAACCTCACTATTTTGTGTTCGAATCCTCTGCAGGTTTCTTCTCACCACCTGTCAAACCCATGGTAAGAGCTGTCATTCCGGCCAATCCGCCTAACTGCATGGTTTCGAGTGCTGAGCTTGGAACAATCACTATTGTTGAGTTCGTCTTTAAACCTTCATACAACATATTCATTGCTCTCAAATGCAGAGCTACAGGATTGTTTTCATATGTTTTTGCTGCTTCGCCGAATTTCTCAGCTACCTGCCGTTCCGAATCACCGAGAATCACCCTAGCCTGACGTTCTCTCTCGGCCTGGGCCTGCATCGACATAGCATCCTGCAATGAGGATGGAATGTTAACATCTTTGACTTCAACAGATATTATCTTTATTCCCCATGGTTCAGTACGGTCATCAATAATTCTCTGAAGCTGTTCACTCATCTTATCTCTGCCTTCGAGCATTTCCGAAAGCATAGTTTTGCCGATCACATCACGCAGGGCAGTCTGTGATGCCCAGTTAATTGCATTTTTATATTCAGCAATCTCCAGAGCAGCTTTTTTGGCATCAAAAACCTTCCAGAACAGAACTGCGTCTACATCGACAGGGACAGTATCTTTTGTAAGAGTCTTTTCAGCAGTAAATGATGTTGTAATTACGCGATTGTCAATCCAATATGCAACAGTGTCGATGATTGGAATAATAAAAAACAAACCCGGGCCACGAAGTGAATGGAAACGGCCCAGACGAAGGACTACTGCTTTTTCCCACTGATCAGCAATCTTTATGGCAGCAGAAATAATAATTGCTAAAAGTACTGTAATAACTCCAATAATCATGGACCCTGCTCCGGCAAGATCTTTGTTCCCTGAGTAAGCAATGGCAAGTCCAATGGCAACAACTACAAAAAAAACTAATACTGAAAATGAACTTCTGGTTTTCATAACAACTACCTCCAATTATTTAGTAAGTTAAAATTCTGACATTTACCGGTCACTGAAAAATCTTTTCTAATCAAAACCTCATCAGTAAAACAAAAGAATATCAAAATTAGTCAATAAATGGTCGGAATGCAACAATTTTAATAGGGTTACTGATATAAGGAGTGGGACATCACTGAACAAGATATGCAATGTTAAACAGTCCATGATCGAACTTTGCTAAACTTTATGTGTTTTAGCTATAATTACTAACCAAAATATACTAATAACATGGATATGGTTAAAGAGAAAACAATTTCGGTTGAAACGGATATCAACATCCCTATTGAAAAAGTCTGGAGTTACTGGACAGAACCAAAGCATATCACACAATGGTGTTTCGCATCAGATGACTGGTATGCGCCCCGTGCTGAAAATGAGCTAAAAGTTGAAGGAAAGTTCCGGACCAGGATGGCTGCCCGCGATGGAAGTACGGGTTTTGATTTTGAAGGTATATACACAAAGGTACTCAGACATAAAGCTATTGAATATACCATTGCGGATGGCAGGAAAGTCAGGATCACATTTTTAAACCATGGTACGGAAACAAAAGTGACTGAATTTTTCGAAGCCGAAACAGAGAATTCCTATGAGGCACAAAGAGGTGGTTGGCAGGCCATTCTCAATAACTTTAAAAAGTACTGTGAATCAAAACAGTAAAGACGTTATCAATTATTCATGATTTTTTATACTACCGTATCAGCCGGAAGAATGAGTAAGAGCTAAAAGCAGGGGCTAAACCAATAGCTGAGAATTATCTCACATTTGTAAGTAAGTATATAAAATTTATGAAGTATCGATACAGGGAAAAAGTTTATTTCAACGAAGATCCAACTCGAGATTTTTCAGGAAGTCGACCTCCATGTCATTGAAAAAAGCCGTTAAGGCCACTTTCCTTTTAGACAGATATTCAATCTTATTGTTGATCTTATCAGACCTATCTTTATCAAATCTAAGTTGAAAGAATAAACTCAAATTATGTAGTTTATCTATTCTCTCTTCTATGGAAGTGATCCTAAACTCCAGTACTTTACAACGTAAAAAACCGTAAACGCCGATTGATAATAATTTAATTTTTTCCAATTTGCTTTAGTTTTTTAATTTCTATTTATATAAAATGTTATAGGTCATGCACCTTTATAATAAAGCCACAGATTTATTTTGCTCTTTTTACGAAGCAATTAAAATAAAGTTACACTTTACAAAGCTTAAGTCATTTTATAAAGCAAAACCCCCGGCATTTCTGCCGAGGGCTTCTCCACCAGACCTAATGCTTCCAGGTCCGATCATGCTATTTACAGCGGCGATTTAAAACCTGCCGGGGACATTCAAAATCTTAATTTACATTTAATTTTATGTATTCGGTTAAGTGTGCAAATAAAAAAGCAGCTATGGTAAGTTTTCATAACTGCTTGATTTTTAGTCGGCCCGGAGGGAATCGAACCCTCGACCCCATGATTAAGAGTCACGTGCTCTGCCAGCTGAGCTACGGGCCGGAAAAGGCTGCAAATTAACTTAAATCCTTAGAATTCTGGAAACAAAAAACCATCTAATTTATTAATTTAGAAAACTAATCATGCATTATGCTAATATTGTGCTAATTATCATTTTAAGATAGCTGAAGCCACAAGTTACTTTTTTATTATTAATTTAGAAACAGATGACATCGACCGAAATATCAAATACCCGCCTGATAAGTCAGAAAATTGAAAAAACCTCATTTAAAACAACAAAAGAAATTGTAAGGTGGATGGGAGCCATACAGGCACAGGATTATCCGATGGCAAAATGGGCTCTTGGAACGCGACTTACCGGTTCAACTGAAAAGGATATAGAGTCCTCTCTTGATACAGGAGAAGTAATACGTATACATGTACTACGGCCAACATGGCATTTCGTTGCTGCTGATGATGCCTACTGGATGCTTCAGCTATCAGCGCCAAAAATAAAATCTTCCATGAGATCAAGAAATAAAGAATTGGGACTGACTGAGTCTGTTATTTCTAAAACCAATGATATTCTCCGGAAAAATCTTTCAAATGGCTTAAGTTTAACCCGCAACGAATTAGCGGATGAGTTTCATAAAGCGAAAATACAAACTGAGGCCAACAGACTCAGCCATATACTGTTCAGTGCTGAAATGGATGGAATTTTGTGCAGCGGGCCATTAAAAAACAATAAACAGACGTATTCATTGCTCTATGAAAGAGTACCTTGTAAAAATGACTTCTCACGAGATGAAGCTCTGGCAGAACTGGCAAAAAGATACTTTAACAGTCGCTGTCCTGCAACTCTCGAGGATTTTATCTGGTGGTCCAACCTGTCAGCCACAGAAGCCAGGAAAGCAATGGATATGATAAAGCAGGAGTTTGTATCTGAAACAATAGGCTCCTGCAGATATTTTTTTCCAAATTCGTTTCATGAAGTAAGACCTGAAAGTAGTTCAGTTCACTTATTACCTGCTTTTGATGAGTTTCTGATAAGCTACAAAGACAGAAGCAGCTCACTTTCTTTGGTACATAATAAAAAAGCTATTACAAATAACGGGATATTCCATCCTCATATAGTTATAAACGGCCAGGTTACAGGCTTATGGAAACGAACTTTTCAAACGAACAAAGTTCTTATTGAGACCCGCTATTTTGAGTCTCCCGATAAGAGTACTAAAGATCTGATAGAAATGAAAGCCGGAATGTTTGGAAGGTTTTTAAATAAAGAATCGGTGGTTGCAGAAGTTAAGTAACCGGAATTACGCGAATAATCCGTATACAAATAAAAAAACAATTATTTACTCCGGAAAGTCAGATATAATACTTTCCTGTGTATTTCAAAGAGGTGATAACAGACGCATAAAAAACGTAACTTTGTAAATATTAATGGTTTGTTATATAGATTTTTTTAACTGGCCATTAATTTTTAACTACAAGTCTGACATCAGGTAGTATGGTTGGGTAGGTAAGAATTAAATAATAAAAGCATAATAAATGAAAAAATATTTATCATTTATATGTCTAATATTATTATCGGCTAGGATGCTTAGCCAAAGCTGTTCTATTCTGGCCAAGGCCAATAATATGACTCCCGATAAACTCTGTTCTCCGGTATCCACATCCTGGAATGTCAGCTATACAGGTGTTGATGATGGTGGCACAACTGTTCAGATACAATATAACTGGGATGATGGAGTCACTCAAACAGTCCCGGCCATAAACGTTGGTCCGGGTATATTCCAGGCTACTGAAGCACATGTTTATACTTCAATGGGGAATGTTTGCAATTACCATCCTGAAGCGACACTGATAGTTAATGGTGTGGTATGTAGCTCATCCTCCCAGCAGCAAATAGTAACAGTTTGGGATGATGATAATCATAACGGAGGACACATGCATATTAACCCTGCTGTTTATCCGATATGTGTTGGAAACGGCGATAATGTCCGGTTTCAGGACCTTACTCAATTTAACTGCGTGCCACCACAGGAAAATGATGTACCAAATCTTTTTACACGTTGGGTGCAATGGATCTATGGGACCGATATAACCATGACCGGAATCCCGGTTACTATTAACGGAACACCAGAAGTGTTTCCATATACGGGTCCTGTAATTACATTACCAGGACCTGTAACAGGATCAGGAGTGTATTCCGAAATGATCAACGTTGCAAACGATAAACTTGTCGGACAATATTTTCAGGTTACTTTAAGAAACTGGAATTATTGCAATCCATATGATGATCCGAATATCCCGGGACCACCTGTGGATTTAATAAATGGCGATAATGCTCCGGTGACAACTACGGCAATTATACTTATTGTACCATATCCCGATGCAACAATTAATCCTGTGGGCAATTTATGTCTCAATGATCCTCCTGTAACCTTAACAGCGCATGATCCAGGCGGAACATGGTCAGGACCGGGTGTTACAGGCAACAGGTTTGATCCCGCAACTGCCGGTGTCGGAGATCATACAATAACATATAATATTACTTCAGCAAGCGGATGCACTGACAATGATCAGACAACAATCACTGTTCTCCCGTCACCTGATGCAACGATCACACCAACAGGCATAATATGCATTAATGATGGAGCAATAGCACTTACAGCCCACGACTCCGGCGGTATCTGGTCAGGCGACGGGGTAACCGGGAACACTTTCAATCCTGACGTCGCCGGATTAGGAAATCATGTAATAAAATATTCAATTACTAATATAAATGGCTGCAGCGATTCTAATCAGATTACCATAACCGTTGATCCTGCTCCCGATGCGACGATAACTCCGGTAAATGCTCTGTGTTTAAATAGCCCTTCAATTACGCTAATTGCCCATGATCCGGGGGGTACATGGACAGGGCCGGGTGTAACAGGAAATACTTTTGATCCAGTTGTTGCAGGTGTTGGAAGTCACGTAATAGGATATAAAATTACAAATAACAACTGCAGCGATTCAGATCAGATAACTATTATTGTTGCAGATAAACCTGATGCTACAATATCTCCTGTCAGCACTATATGTATTAACGGCTCAACGGTAACACTGGCAGCTCATGATCCTGGCGGTATCTGGTCGGGACCTGGCGTTACAGGAAATATATTCAATCCCTCAGTAGCCGGTGTGGGTTCGCATAATATTGATTATAAAATAACAAATGGCAGCGGATGCAGCGACTCAGATCAGATAATAATAACTGTAGTACCCAAACCCGATGCAACAATAACGCCGGTAGATACTTTGTGCATTAATAACCCGGCAATTACCCTGATGGTAAAAGATACCGGGGGTGTTTGGTCAGGCGCTGTATCAAATAATAATTTCGATCCGGCTGTTGCTGGTGCCGGAAATCATACCGTTAATTATACTATAACTGATCTTAACGGTTGCAGCGATACTGATCATATTACTGTTTCAGTAATTCCTGTACCAGTCGTAACCATAAGCCGTGTCAAATATTTATATTTAAATAGTCCCCCTGTTAATTTAAACGCAACACCTGCCGGGGGTATCTTCACAGGAGATGGAATAACAGGGAATGTTTTTAATCCAGGGGAGGCAGGTCTGGGAACTCATGTCATACAATATCAGACTATTCCCGATCGATTCGGATGCCTGGCAACAGACACTGTTCATATCAATGTGATTATACGTCCCCTTCCTGTTGCACTCTTCAGACCCGATACTGTTGGATGTTCACCGTTAAGAGTTCAATTCATAAATAAAAGTATCAACGGTGAATCTTATCTGTGGGATTTTGGTGACAGAGTATATTCTGAAGATGAATCGCCATCTCATATATATTATACACCAGGAAGCTATATTGTATCGCTGAGTGTTTCCAATATCAGCGGGCAATCAGTATATACTTCATTAATAACAGTTTACCAGAATCCAACCGCAATTTTCAATGTATACCCCACTGAGGTGACAAATAATACCCAGATTGTTGTTTGTTCCAACTATTCCTATTATGATGATTCACAGCTTTGGAAGTTCGGAGATGGAACTACGTCCACTGAGGATAGTCCGTATCATAAGTATGAATCAGAGGGAACTTTTAACATCACACTCATTGTAATGACAAAAGAAGGATGTATCGATTCAGCCAGTTTCCCTACACCTGTTCATGTAAGTTTTAATCCGGGGACAATTAAATTTCCAAATGCGTTTGTCTGGAACCGGACAGGTCCCACAGGGGGCTACTGGCAGGAGGGCACTGTGAATGACAGAATTTTCAGGCCTCATTTTGAAAATGTCCTGGAATATAAACTTCAGATATTCAACCGTTGGGGCGTCCTGATTTATGAGAGCAATGATTTGCAAAAAGGATGGGATGGATATTTTGGCAACGGGAATCTGGCTCTTCAGGGTGTGTATGTATGGAAAGCCACCGGCAGATTCGCCGATGGAAAGTATTTTGATATGGTGGGTGATGTAACTTTTTTACATTAGTAACATAAATATGTAAGACATTTTTCAGAGGAAGAGGCAGAAGTGATCTTTAAACTACATAATCGGGAAATACCGAAAGAGAATAGAACAGGTATTGACATTAAAAATTTAATTTTACAAAAAGACGAGAGTGTTGCCTTCACTTCTTAAATCGTAATAATTATAATGAAAAAGTTCAGACTTGATAATGAATTGCCTGAATCAATTGAAAAATGGGGATGGAAATTTCATCATCTGGGTATACCCACAGACAGAAGTATGCCCGGGGAAAAATATATACCTCATTTGAAAATATATGTTTCCGGTTTTAGTGAAAGCCCATTTGGGATAGAGTGGATGCGGTTTGAAAAAGGTTGTGAGTTCAATAAATTGATCTGCACCGTTCCTCACATTGCCTTCCAGGTAGATAATCTGGAATATGAAATATCTGCACATAAATTAAAGGTCATTACAGAACCCAATTCCCCTTCTGATGGGGTAAGGGTTGCCATGATAGAACACAATGGGGCACCTATAGAATTGATCGAATTTCATACACTTTAATTTTAATAAAGTACCATAACTATGCTAAACTATATTTATTCATTTATCCATCTGTCGTTCATCGGTTTTATTGCGTTGTTTCCTGTTGTTAATCCTATAGGTACTGCTTTTATAGTCAATCCATACCTTAGCGAATTATCGCGTGAGGAAAGGATTAAAGCTGTTAAACGCATATCTTTTTATGCATTTTGTATCAGTGCAATAACTTTATTCACAGGTCATTGGATTTTAGAACTTTTCGGGTTATCGGTTCCTATTATACAACTGGCCGGAGGTATCATGATATGTAAAATCGGATGGGAATTTCTTTCTTCTGATAAAACTGAAGATAAATCAACATCCTCTAATAAGGAATCTGATCTGAATCATCTATCGGTGGTGGATAATCAACTTTTTTACCCTATTACATTCCCAATTACCACAGGTGCCGGTACATTGGCAGTTCTGTTTACATTAAGTGCTCATGGTAACGCTGATAAATTGAGTCAATACCTGATCAATACAGGAGCTTTATTGGTCTCGGTTATCATAATTTGTATCCTGATATTTGTATTCTTTGTAAATGCTAATCGTTTTATAAAATACGTTGGATCACATAATGAAAAAATTATTAACCGCTTAATGGCATTTCTGATTTTTTGTGTCGGACTACAAATTGCAGTCGAAGGAATTACCCTGTTAATTAAAGGATAAGCTCCCATTGAAGGTGTTGCTGGCAATCAACCCCGGGTTTGTATTAAATAAAAATTTTATGACTCCTCTTTACGTAAAACTGATATTACTTCTGATAGCGCTTACAGCATTTGCAGCGATGATATTTATTATTTTCCTGCGAAAGAATCAAAAAGTAAAGCGAGTATTAACTCAGCCATTTCCAGGAAGATGGCGCAGCATTTTAAATGAACATGTATTGTTTTACTGCGATCTGGATGATGCTCAAAAAGCCGGATTTGAAAAACGGGTACAGCTGTTTATGGCAACAAAAAAAATTGAAGCTATTGATACTGATATTGACGACAGTATTAAAATTATGGTTGCTGCCAGCGCCATTGTCCCTATGTTCGCATTTCCGGAATTCAATTACCCCGATCTGCGGGAAATATTGATTTACCCTAACAGTTTTGATGATAATTTCCAGACCAGCCGTTTTGAAGGTCATGAAGAAAATATTATCGGTATGGTTGGAAACAGGTTCATGAACGGCACAATGGTCATTTCAAAACCTGATCTGATAAAGGCTTACGATAAGACCACTCATAAAAACAATGTTGGTATTCATGAATTTGTCCATCTGATTGACAATAGCGACGGAGCGACCGATGGCATTCCAGAAATACTGATTAAACATGCCTATGTTGCTCCCTGGCTGGAATTAATAAAAAAGGAGATGTCACGAATTGAAAAGGGAAAGTCTGATATCAGCCCTTATGCGCTTACCTCTAATGCTGAATTTCTGGCTGTGGTAAGTGAATATTTTTTTGACAACCCTGAAAAATTCAAGATAAAGCACCCTGATTTGTATAACTACCTGACGACAATTTTTCATCAAAATCCCTGAATGTAAAACAAATAGATCCTATCCATCCGGTGTTTCAATACATCCCGGATGAATTTTGATTAAGCATTAAAGAAAGAACGAAATTACTATCAGAAAGGTGCACGATATAAATTAATAGCTAATTTTGAGCGGTTTATGCAGACAAAAAGCCAGATTAAAATACTCTCAAATGCGAAATATTATCATATTTTTCTTTATTGTCTTGTTTGTCAGACCCGGAATGGCACAAGATCCTAAAGATTTCTCGAACATCTCATTCCTGGCAAAACTGAATAAAGACAAATCATACCTGGAACTAAAATCAAAAATTGTTTCAGAATTTGCATTTTCCAAACCCGGGCCTTGGGGAGAATTTATTAAAGGAGTGGATGAAGAAATAGCGACGCAGAAAAAAATAATTGCATTTACTTTTGACGCGTGCGGTGGGAAGAATGGTAATGGCTATGACAAAGAATTAATTGATTATTTGCGTACGGAAAGGATTCCGGCAACCCTGTTTGTGACAGGAAAGTGGATCGATTCTCAATTCGCGGCTTTTCAAAACCTTTACCCTGACAGTTTGTTCGAGATTGAAAACCATGGCCTGAATCACAAGCCATGTTCCATAGATGGAGAGAGTGCATATAAGATTCATGGAACCGCAAGTATTTCGGAAGCCTATGAGGAAATAGAGGCCAATGAGCGTAAAATAGAAGCAATTACCGGCTACAGACCCCTTTTCTATCGTTCAGCAACAGCTTTTATAGATGAGGCATGTGTTAAAATGGCTGCTATGTTAGGTGTTACAGTAATAAGTTATGAGGTCTTATCAGGCGATGCAGTTCCAAATACACCCGAACATGTACTTGAAGAGAATGTCCTTAGAAATATGAAGCCCGGAGCCGTAGTCATCATGCATTTTAACCATCCTGAATGGAATACAAAGGAAGCAATGGTGAAAATTGTTCCAAGACTCAGAGTTTTGGGTTATACCTTTGTTCATTTAAGAGATGTTGACCTTACATCAATAAATACCGATCATAAAGCAAAAGCTGTTAAATAAAGAGGTAAAATATATGAAAAAAAATGCAGAAGAAAAGACTATCGAATTGTTCAGATCGGGTCTGAACTGTGCACAAACCGTCCTGACTTCCTATTCAGACAAACTGGACTTTGACAATAATCTGGCTATGAGCATCGCCTGCGGATTTGGAGGAGGAATGGGCAGACTACAGGAGACCTGTGGAGCTGTTACCGGAGCATATATGGTACTTGGAGTGTATAACTGTAAAAAATTTGCGGATAACAAAGAGAGAAAGGAATCAACTTATGCCATGGTACAGAAATTCAATAATAAATTTAAAGAGATTAATGGAACCACAGAATGTATTGTACTTTTGAAATGTGATTTAAAAACTGAAGAAGGCCATAGGTATGCAGTGCAAAACAAATTGTTTGAGACTGTTTGTGAAAAATGCATTTCCGATTCACTAGGCATTATAGATCAACTAATTACAACACTTTAAATTTTAACATATTAACTGATAAGTTTACTCTATTTATAAGCCTAATTTCAATGAATTTGTCGACCTCGAAAAAAACAAAACATAAATTAGCATAAGGAATAAAATGTTGTAAGAGATGAAACGAATTCAAAGCATTGATATTACAAGGGGATTTGTGATGGTAATAATGGCTCTGGATCATGTAAGGGATTTTATGCATATTACCTCAATGTCCCAGAACCCTACCGACTTACAAACAACCACAACATTACTATTCATGACACGCTGGGTTACGCATCTTTGCGCCCCTACATTTGTATTTTTATCGGGAGTCTCTGCTTATATCTCATTCAAGAGACATAACAATATGTCCGAAAGCAGGGCATTCCTGCTAAAACGTGGTATCTGGCTGGTAATACTTGAATTTACCTTTATAAATTTCGCTCTTTGGTACGATATTCACTTCAGACTGCTGATAATGGAAGTCATTTCAGCTATTGGACTGAGCTTTATTGTTCTTTCGTTCCTGCTGAAACTGCCTTCGCGAACCATAGGTATAATCGGTCTGGTTTTTATCTTCAGCCATAATCTTTTGCAGGGAATTTCAATCCCCTCAAACAATATAGTGGTATTTTTCACTTCAGTATTATTCCGTCCATCCCTGCTGCAACTATCTCCAGGTTTCTCATTTTATACTGCCTACCCGCTTATACCATGGCTTGGCATTATGCTGGCCGGATTTGCCTGCGGTGAGATTTTTGAAATTCCTTCTGAAAAAAGAAATAAAATATTTCTCAGGCTCGCATTTGCTGCTTTGATTTTATTCACCGTTATCAGGTTTATAAATATTTACGGAGATCCTTCCCGCTGGTCAGCACAAAAATCATCGCTTTTTACCTTTCTTTCCTTTATCAACACAACAAAGTATCCCCCATCACTCCTTTTTATCTTATTGTTTCTTGGAATAATGTTTATAGTACTCTTCATATCAGAGAAAATAAATAACAGGTTTACCGAAATACTTTCGGTTTATGGCAGAGTACCTCTTTTCTATTTTGTAATTCATCTGTTTATCATCCATTCACTGATGTTTGCAATGTTGTTTATACAGGGGTTTGACAGCAGCAATCTGCAATTCGGTATATTTAATAATGGCAGACCAAAAACAGGAGGAGGTGTAGGACTGATAAGTATTTATCTGATCTGGTTAGGTGTTGTTGTACTCATGTATCCTGTGTGCAAATGGTATGGCAGATATAAATCGGAACATGCCGGGAATAATCTTCTCAGATATCTCTGATAAGTGCGGGAATTGTTGCTGGTGAAATTTATTAATTCCGGCTGACAGAATTCTTCCTGAATGTTATACCACTGATTATGAATAAAATTCCTGAAACCAGAAATGGCGTAATAACAATCAGTGAAGCCGGGTTTCCTGAAAATGAATTAAAAAAAATAGTGCCGGAAACTGAACCAAGTATAAAAAGCACGCCACCGGCTAACTCCCATTTCCATGCAATAATTAAAAAAGCGGCTAATATTATAACAGGAATATTGTGCTCTAGAAATCCCAATATCTTCATGCCAAAAGATACATCTCCCCCGAACGCATCAAATGAAAACATGGTCATAAATACGAGTGAAATGATAGTTAGAATCCTGGGAGTCCAATATAAAAACTTTGCCATTTACTTTAGGTTTTAGTTTTCAAAAATTGATATTTACCGCCGAATTTGTTCAAATCACCGAGTTTAAATGCCTGATAATTTATACTTTAAAATTACATTTCTTTGATTAGAAAGCAAGTAAATTTCTTTTGTAAATTAGTGGTAATATTTTTTACAAACTCCCACTGTCAAAATGCTTTTCTGATTCAAAAAATATTCATTTAAAGTGGTGAGTTCAAAATTCAAAATATGACATATGTATCTGAAATTCCAAAAATTCATTAAGCTGTATTGGATTCTGATAATTTTGATTGCTATAAAGCTTCTATTGCAATTTGTGCTCGTTAATCCGGTTTATGAACTTCATCGTGATGAATATCTATATCTGAATCAGGCTGATCATCTTGCTTTTGGATATATTTCAGTGCCTCCGCTAATGGCAGTATTCTCTAAAATATTGTTTTTCCTTGGGGGAAGCGTATTCTGGGTTCGTTTTATCCCTGCATTATTTGGAACTATGACGATAGTCTTCACCTGGTTGATCGCAGAGTCTGTAGGTGGAAGCTTATTCGCGAAAATCCTTGCTTCAGGAGCAGTGGTTTTCTCAGCTATTATGAGAATTAATATTCTATACCAGCCTAACTCATTTGATATTTTATGCTGGACAATTATATTCTATCTACTTATAAAATACATTCAATCGGAAAAGACCAAATGGCTGCTTTATTTATCAGTTATTGTTGCTCTTGGTTTCTACAATAAGTATAATCTTATATTTCTCATTGCCGGACTGGCTGCAGGTTTTCTATTGACCTATAACAGAAGGCTATTTACCAATCCTTCCTTCTGGAAAGCTTTTATAATCAGCTTAATATTATTATCCCCCAATATTATCTGGCAGATAACAAATCATTTCCCAGTTTTCCAGCATATGAAAGTTTTAAAACACAACCAGCTTGATAATAACTCTTCAGGCGGGTTCCTTTTGGGCCAGGTTATGTTTTTCTTTGGTTCATTGCCTCTGATAGCAGGCGCTCTTATTGCATTTATCTTTTTCAAGCCTTTCAGACCCTACAGGTTCATCGGAATATGTTTTGCAACAGTGATCATACTATTTGCAATAATGAAGGCAAAAGATTATTACTCCATAGGATTATATCCTGCAATAATTGCATTTGGAAGTATTTATTTCGATAGTATTTTGTCAAAAAAATGGAGATTATTTGTTCTTCCCCTTCTGATCGTTTTTAATCTTGTCATATTTCTTATTACGCTTAAAGTAGTATATCCTGTTTATACCCCGGTTGAAATCAGACAGCATGCAAAGGCTTTCGAAAAGCTGGGATTGCTTCGCTGGGAAGATGGGAAAAATCATAGTCTTCCCCAGGACTTTGCTGATATGCTGGGCTGGCATGAGATGGCTGATAAAGCGCTGGCTGCATTCAAACTGATACCAGAATCGGAAGGGAAAAACACACTTGTTATCTGTTCTAATTACGGTCAGGCAGGTGCTTTAAATTATTTCAACCGGGGAAAAATGCCTGAAGCCTATGCTTTTAATACTGATTATATATACTGGCTACCACAGCTTAAAGAGATCCGGAACATTCTTTTAGTCGGAGATAAACCCTCAAAAGAGCTAGCAAGTATTTTTAAGGAAGTTAAACTAACAGGTGTTGTTGAAAATGAATATGCAAGAGAAAAAAATACAGGAATCTATATATTAAGCGGAGCCAGTGATTTATTTACAAGAGCCTTTTACAATAAGGTTGAGGAACGGAAAAAGAATCTGGATATCTTTTAAGTACGAATAAAAAATCAGATAAGTGTATAAAAAAACCGGTAACAGGTTCAGATCAAATAAAAGGTATTAATAAAAACATTAACATTAGAAAAGATAGATTATTCAAAATAGTCTTGACGATAGTTACTATTCTGACTTTAGACAAAATCCGGTCTTTCTGTAATTGATATCAAACTGTAATATCTGGTATTCAGCAATAAGGAGCAACCGCTTATTATACGTCGTAGTCTTTGGCTTTAACTTCCCTTTTTAAGAATATGGTCAACACTAAATACCCCGGAACCCCTGGTGGAAATGTACAAAAACAGGAAACAATAAATTACGGCTAATTCACCACCGTTTTGAATCGGTAATAAAACATGTGTTCCATGCACGAACCAGTAAGCATAAGCCATTTCTCCACTACAAATAAACGCTGCCCAATGGGTCCAAAGACCTATCATGACCAAAAAGCCTCCTAAGAATTCTATTGGGCCTGCTACAAATATTATATACCCGGGCATACCGTGTCCTGCAGGCGGGAAGGAGAAAAGCTTTTGTGAACCATGCCACAGAAAAAGAAATCCAACAAGAATTCGAAGGATAGAATAAACTTCCTGCTCATACTTTTCAATAAACAATTTTGTGCTCATCTTCTTTAATTTTTAACTGATCTTTTTGGTATAATTTTTTAAAGTTTTTTAAGAGCTATACTTTAAATTCAGAAAAAGACTGGTAGTCTCATTAAAATTTCCAGCTTAATATTTTCTGGTCTTCGTTCATAATATCAAATCATTATAATCAATAAAGCATAGGTCCTTAAAACTAAAAATAATGCATTAAGAACCGAAGTAGAACATAATCCCCCCAAATTTACTATGCAACATAATATAAGCCAAATATATTTTTAAAAAGTACCATAAATTTTCATGTTTCTCTGATTTGATTTATCATAGCAAATAAAATTCGAGGGAAGAACACTAATGAATAGTGAAGATTTCAAAAAGAAAAATCTATTTTAAATAAGTCACTGGAACCTCAGCGGTTCCATCTAACATCTCTGCCGGTTTTTGGAGATGTTTAAGAGGAGATAATATAGATTATATAGATTTTAGGGTAATGTTGACGAGGAAATTATGGAAGATGAGATAAGGTATAATAAACATAACACCCTTTTAAATGCTTCAGAGCCATAAGGTAAGAGTGATCAGCCGGTCTTTTCTCCTTTCATCGATTCCCTGAATACTTTCAGATGGTCAGCAGTCTGAGTAACAAGTCTCTGTACTATAAGCCCATGCCGGAGATCCGGTACAAATTCCTTTTCGCTCTTACCGGTCAGGAAGACATAATGAGCATGGATCATTGACCTCAACCATCCCGATGGGACATGCGGTGAAGGAAAACTGCTTGCGGGTAAAAAATCGCTTCCAACAAACTTTCTGTTCCATGTGCCTGTGTTCTCAGTAAGAAATTCGAAACTGTCGGGTGAAACTGTAGAATACCGGATTGCACCCTCCCGCGCAAATATTTCGACAGAGAAATAGTCGCCGGTTCCGGAACTGATACGACTCGCCGAAAGTGTCCCAACAGCACCGGAAGCATCATCATAAACAGAAATAAGACTGAAAAGGTCAGAGCCTTCTACTACATCCTCAAACTCTCCGCCCTGCAATGCACCGGTTATCCTAAGTTTTTTACCCAGAAAAGCAACCAGGAGACTCAGAGAATGAGAACCAAGATCAGCCATGGCGCCACCATCGGGAGCAGGGGTCAGACGTGTTTGACGCCTGTCACGGTACTCCTTGCGCAGATAATCACTATGCCAGTATTTCAGGTCGAAATGTATCGGTTTTCCGAGTTGCCCCGACTTCCAGAAATTTAACATCTCTCTGATTGCTGAAGAAAAAAGGAACTGAAAACCAACCTGTATCTTAATTTCTGAATTATCTTTCATTAAACCGGTAAGAGCAGATTCCTCAGCAGAATTTGAGCACACCGGCTTTTCAAGATATATCCTCTTTACAGAAGTCATTCCCAGTACTGACTTAAGATGTTCATAATGTACTTTATTTGGGCCAAGGATAAAGACAGTATTTATATCATTGTCTGACACGAATTCTTTTAAATCACATGATTTGTTAAATCTGAACCGTTCTGCAAAAGAATTCCGGCTCTCTTTTGTGGCAGAACAAACTGCATGAAGTTCAATATCGGGAATATCATTATAAAAATATCGGAGTGAATTCAGTGAATAGGCATGAGCACGGGCTATACCTCCTGAGCCAATGAATCCTATAATAACTTTTTCGTGGTTCATTTTTCAATACGTTCGGTCATTTAACAAAAATAGGCTAATTTATGCAGACTGCAAGACCAAAATACCCGCGACCAGAAGGATGAAAAACCATAAAATATTATTGACTTGTCACTAATCCTGTAGTAAATTTGAGTATAGTTTGAACAAAAATATTATAAGTAGTGTTATTCACACATTTACAGAGATTTATAATACAAAACCAGAATAAAAAATAATTTCTTCCTGGTCAGTTTATCTAACCGTCAACTGATAAATGTTATGAAGAATGACTATAAAATAATTGCAGAAGATATCCTGTCTCTTGCGGGAATTACTATTAACGGTAATAATTCATGGAATCTAAGAATACTGAATGAGGAGTTTTACAGGAGAGCACTCACAGAAGGTGAACTTGGTATAGGTGAATCATATATGGACGCCTGGTGGGAGTGCGATAAAATCGATGAATTTATTAGTCAGATTTTAAAGGCTCAGCTCGATGAGAAAATAAAGAGGAAGTTACCAATTCTCCTGAAATTGTTATCAGTGAAAGTGATTAATCTGCAGACAAAAAGAAGGTCATTTATTGTCGGGGAAAAGCACTATGATCTTGGGAATGATCTCTTTCAGAGTATGCTCGATAAAAGGATGAATTATAGTTGTGCCTACTGGAAGGATGCTCATAATCTTGATGAGGCCCAGGAAAACAAACTTGATTTGATATGCCGGAAGATTAATCTGAAACCAGGAATGCATGTTCTCGACATCGGATGTGGCTGGAGCGCGTTTGGCAAGTATGCCGCTGAAAAATATGATGCTAAAGTAACAGGAATTACCGTCTCAAAGGAACAGGTGGAGCTTGGGAGAAAATTATGCGAAGGCTTGCCGGTTGATATCCGTCTTATGGACTACCGCGATTTGAATGGAAAATACGACAGTATAGTAAGCGTCGGAATGATAGAGCACGTGGGTTATAAAAATTACAGGACTTTTTTTGAAATTGCAAACAAGTGTTTAAAAGATGACGGTTTGTTCCTTCTTCATACAATAGGAACAAATATATCAGAAGGTATTCTCGATCTCTGGTCAGAAAAATATATTTTCCCAAACGGAATGCTTCCATCTGTAGCTCAACTTGGAAAAGCAATCGAAAAGCTTTTCGTAATGGAAGACTGGCATAGTTTTGGTCCCGATTACGATAAAACACTTATGGCATGGTATGATAACTTTAACCGGAGTTGGGAGAGCTTAAAAGTTAAGTACACTGAGCGGTTCTACAGGATGTGGAAATACTTTCTCCTTTCTTCTGCCGGTTCATTCAGGTCGAGAAAACACAGCCAGCTTTGGCAGATCGTCCTTTCCAGGAACGGTGTACCGGGAGGTTACAAATCAGTCAGGTGATTTATCAGATTTTAAGTGAACCCCTATCTCATGAGGAAACTTATGATCGTGGTTTTGAATTTTGAATAAGGTGGATATCTAAGCCAGATATCAAGAAGATTTGATTTTATAAGTACGGATCGCATATTGGAAAATGTTTCAAACGATTTTTTGCCATGATATCTTCCGATACCGCTGGTTCCTACACCTCCGTAAGGCAGATAAGGAGAAGCAATCTGCATAACGGTCTCGTTAACAGCAGCAGTGCCAGCCATCGTTTTACCCAAAAACTCACGGACAAGTTTTTTATTCCTCGAAAAGATATAGGTAGCAAGAGGTTTGGGGTTCTGTTCAATTATGCCATACACCTCATCGAAATTTTCAAAATCTATAACCGGAAGAACCGGGCCGAAAATCTCTTCCTGCATTATCGGATCCGTAGGTTTTATATCCTTTATAACAGTCGGGGAAACATACCTCGCATCCGCATCAGTAGAACCACCGGTTACAATAGTGCCTGCTAGCATAAGTCCTTCAAGTCTGTGAACATTCTCAGAACTAATAACTCTTGCAAAATCATTACTGTTTTTCGGATCTTCTCCATAGAACAACCTGATCTCCGCCGTTATAAGATCTAAAAACCTATCCTTAACCTTTTTATCAATCAAAACATAATCAGGACTGACACAAGTCTGTCCGCAGTTGATCAGTTTGCCCCAGGCAATCCTCTTTGCGGCATAATCGAGCCGGGCATCGGAGGCAATAACACATGGATTCTTCCCTCCCAGCTCGAGAGAAACCGGTGTAAGGTTTTCCGCAGCTTTTTGCATTACATGTTTTCCTACACGAGGACTACCCGTGAAAAATATATAATCGAATTTCTGACTGAGGAGGAAGTCATTTGTAGTGTGGTCCCCTTTTATCATAGCAACAAGGTCAGCGGGGAAATTAGCAAGTATCTTTTCCATAACAGCTGCCACATAAGGGACCTGGCCTGAAACTTTGAGCATTACACAATTACCAGCAGCAATAGCACCAACCAGCGGCAAAAATGCAAGCTGAAACGGGAAGTTCCACGGAGACAGCACCAGCACTTGTCCATAAGGCTGCGGGATCACAATTGATCGGGAAATAAAATGAACAACAGGAGTGTAAACCCTCCTGGGTTTTGCCCATTTTTTCAGATTTCTGATAGTCGTATTAAGTTCCTTTATAACAAATCTCGACTCGGTAGCGATTACTTCAAATTCAGGTTTATGAAAATCTTTCCATAAAGCTTCTGCAATATCTTTTTCATGCAATATTATCAGACTACGTAGTTTTTTCAGAATTTCAAGCCTGTACGCCAAATCCATTGTTTTACCTGTAGCAAGAAATTTCCGCTGTGAATCAATTATTGATCTGATCTCTTCTTTTTCCATTCCTCTTCAAGAAGTGTTAACTGTTTAGATAAATATGTTTCCGGAGCTCCGGGTTTTGGTGCGATCTGACTCATGCAATACTCAGCTACAGCTGTTATTGTGAGGCTGGGGTTAACACCGATGTTTCCCTGTATTACTGAACCATCAGTTATGAAGAAATCGGGATATCCATGAACTTTCAGATTCTTATCTACTACTCCATTTTCTATAGTTTCTGACATTGGGCAACCTCCCAGAATATGGGCGGTTGTCGGTCTGTTAAAAAGCACTTCAAACAAAATATTTTGTGGGATCCCAAGAACCTTCCTGGCATAACGATCCATAACTTCCTGGCCTATCGGGATAAAGGCAGGGACTCTTTTGTTTCCACGGTTATCAATCTTCATAGTGCTGCCGAAGAGTCTCTTTTTCCAAATCATCTTCATCGCGTTGTCTGTTGTCTGCATAACCAGGAAAATCACAGTTGTAGAAGACCAGTTAAAGTTAAAAACAGTCTTCAGAAACGACCATGGGTGAGAAATGGTCTTAACAATCAGTTTCAGCGTCCGTCTGGCCGAAGTATTTGCAGCACCTACAGATAGACCAAAAAACCATTTCATGGCATTTGAATTATCGGGGTATTTTACAATCTCTACATGAGTATAAGGATCGGGGCTAAAAACCGATGTTATGGCAAGACCGTTATTCAGCTTTTCAAACCCACCCGATACAGCGCACAATGTTTCAGCATTGGTTCTCAGTTCATTGCCAAGTGTTTCTGACAGGAAAGGGAGCGTAGCATATTTGTATTTCTGTTTAAGGAGTAGCTCCAATGTTCCAAGTGCCCCGGCAGCCACAACAATCCCTTTTGCCGTGAAAACAGATTTTTTCTGTTTCAAAAAAGAAGTTATTCCTATAGTTTCAACCTTATATAGATTATCCACGAAAGTTATCTTCTCTGCTTTTGTTTCAGACAATATCTTCAGTCCCAACTTCTCGGCAAACCATAAATAGTTTCTGTCAAGAGTATTTTTTGCATTCTCCCTGCAGCCGACCATGCATCCGGCACATTCAATACATCCTTTGCGCGGGGGCCCCAATCCATTGAAATACGGATCTGTCTCATCTTCTGTGCCGTCAATATTTACTCCGACATTAACAGTTTCAAAAGTGTCGTGAGCATTCATCTCTTTTGATACTTCTTCCAGAACTTTATCCTCGGTATTAAGCTTAGAATATTTTTTTCGCCCAAGCATAAATGATGCCCGGTCGTAAAATGGCTCAAGGATATTTTTCCAGTCACCAAATCTTTTCCAGGAAAGGTTATTGAAGAACTCATCCGGCGGAATATATAAGGTATTCGCATACACAAGGCTTCCTCCGCCTACACCCGTTCCACTCATAATACTTGCAGTGGGATAAAATGACAACTTCTGAAATCCAAAGCACCGTAATGAAGGAATCCACAGGTATTTTGGAATATTCCAGTTTGTTTTGGGGAAATCTTCAGGATTATAACGTTTTCCTTGCTCAAGCAGCAGAACTTTGTAACCTTTTTCAACAAGACGTAAAGCGGAAACGCTGCCACCGAATCCCGAACCAATAACTATATAATCATATATCATTATAAATCCATTGATTAGAAAGGTAAGATGTAAATATAGAAAGTCTTCTGAAGAAACGACAAAAAAATGATGAAGAATAACTAAAAGCCTGACCGAAGTCTTAATTAGTAAAACTCAGATATCTCTTTTTATGGCAAGATGAATAATTAGTAATGGACTTTATTGAATTTCTTATAATTTTACATTCTATCGGCTTAATTTAATCAATCAATATTATGAAATCGTTATCAATAATCTTTTCGATTATTTTCATCACTATCACTACGTGTTTTCTGCATGGACAAAACTCAGAAAATGGAAACAAACTAACTGCCGGACAGGTGATTGCAACCATTATTAAAAATACAGGCAGTCGTGTTATTCCTAATACGGTGGACGTAATAAAGGAAGGAGATCCGAAAACACAGGTAACCGGAATCGTAACATGCATGTTCGCAACAATGGATATTCTGAAAGAGGCTATAGCCAGAAACTGCAATCTCCTTGTTGTACATGAACCTTTATACTATAACCATTTGGATGACACACGATCGCTGCAGAGTGATCCGGTATATCTCGAAAAACACCGCTTCATAACTGATCACAAGCTTGTAATCTGGCGGTTTCACGATTACATACATTCAATGAAACCCGATGGTATTGAGACAGGCATAGTAAACAAACTTGGCTGGAAAGATTACCTTGTGGAGGGTAGCAGCAATCAGTTTTTATTTCCTGAAACAACATTAAATGAACTTCTTAACAAGCTGAAACAGGTTTTTCCCAAAGTTGCCTTTTATGTTGTTGGAAATCCCGACATGAAACTAAAAAATGTACGACTTGCAGTAGGCGCTCCCGGAAGTGCCCGACATATAAGTTTGCTTGAAGATAAGAATGTTGATGTCGTAATTGCCGGGGAGTCACCACAATGGGAGACATATGAATATATGCGCGACGCAGTGGAACAGGGGAGAAATAAGGCTATAATCTTCATTGGTCATATTAATTCCGAAGAATCAGGAATGGATTTCTGTTCAACCTGGATGAGAAGCTTCATCAAGGATATACCAGTCTGTTTTTTAGAAGGAGGACCATCTTTCTGGTCATACTAGGTAAAGTGTTGAATGTAAGACATTAATCTATAAAATATTCAAAATATGCAAAAGTTAAATAAAACCATAAAGACATTATTTATTGTAAGTATTCTTTCGCTTATAACTATTTCGCTGGTTTTTGCAGAGAATAGCCAGAAGACTTTGCCAAAATTCAGGGTAATAGCCTTTTTCACTGCAAAAAACGATAAGGCGCATATAAGTTTTGTTCATGAAGCCAACAGATGGTTTGCCAAAATCGCTCCCCAATACAATTTCACGTACGATTCAACAAATAACTGGAATGATATGAATTCATCATTCCTGGCAAAATACCAGGTTGTAATTTTTCTCGATACTCGTCCTGATTCTCTGACCCAGCGGACGGCATTCAGGCAGTATATGGAAAAAGGAGGTGCCTGGATAGGCTTTCATTTTGCCGGCTTTGCTCTCACCCCATCGGCTTATCCGCAAAACTGGGACTGGTACCATAATCAATTTCTGGGTTCCGGAGAATATAAAAGTAATACCTGGCGTCCGACATCAGCTGTCTTAAGAGTAGAAAATCATAATAATCCTGCTACCCGAAATCTGCCTGACACCTTTAAATCGTCGCCAAATGAATGGTACTGCTGGAAAAATGA
>DCFT01000173.1 GCA_002319885.1 Bacteroidales bacterium UBA1797 | reverse complement strand
GGTAAATGGAATGTGATGGTTTATGGGTTGCCCGATGGTGATACTAAAATGGTTATCAATATTGATAAAAAAGAAGATAAACTAACTGGTAATCTGGCAGATCCGGCAAAGTCCGACCCTCCCCTTGAACTTGAAAATATGGAGATAGCCGACAGCACATTTAAAGCTACATTCAATGCCCAGGGTATGGATATTTCACTAATGTTAAAAATAAAAGACGACAGGAGCATTACGGGAAACATGATGGACATGTTTGATATCAAGGGCACAAAAGATAACTAATCAATGAAGTTCTTCACAATTAATATATACTAAAATGTCACTCAGAAAATATATTATTTATTCAGGATGTATTTCAGCATCAATTTTAATATTGTTATCCTGCGGAAAGTCAGCCGAAAACAAATTACCATCTTGCGTTACAACTGAATCAGGGTTAATTAAAACATTCGGCCATTATATTTTCAGGGATTTAAATAAAAATAACAAGCTTGATATTTATGAAGATAGCCGGCAGCCTGTTGAGCTTAGAATTAAAGATCTGCTTATTCAAATGACAATTGAAGAAAAAGCAGGAATGATGTTTTATTCCCCCGTTCGTGTAAATAAGGACGGGACCATTGAAGAACAACCAGCCAAAGATTTTTTGTCAGGCTTGTCACCTGTTGGGACCAACGAAATCGACAAAAATCACATTACGCATTTTAATCTTTTTTCAGTGCCAGCGCCCGATACATTAGCTATCTGGTACAACCGTATGCAACAGTACGAAGAAAAAACACGTCTGGGTATTCCACTTACCATTGCATCAGATCCTCGCAACCAGGGTGCAGGAGGCTTTTTCTCGCAGTCGGCTAAAACCTTCTCCATATGGCCCGATCCGCTGGGATTAGCTGCCATTGGCGATGAAAAGATTATAGGACAGTTTGCTGATATTTCGCGCCAGGAGTATCTGGCAGTCGGTATTCGCCAGGGCTTGCACCCTCAGGTAGACTTAGCTACTGAACCTCGCTGGCCGCGCATTTCCGGCACTTTCGGGGAGGATGCTGAATTGTCATCCAGCATGACTAAAGCATATATTAAAAGCTATCAGGGCGAAAAGATTGGGCCGAACAGTGTGGCCATGATGACCAAGCATTTCCCGGGTGGAGGTCCGCAAAAAGATGGTCTTGATCCGCACTTTGATTTTCAGAAGGGCCAGGTTTACCCTGGTAACAATTTCAACTACCATCTTATCCCCTTTGAAGCCGCTTTAAAGGCAGGTACAGCAGCCATAATGCCTTATTATGGTGTTCCGATGGGGCAAGCAAATGTGGAAGAAGTGGGCTTTTCCTACAATAAAGCTATCATTACAGCACTTTTACGTAATAAATACCACTACGATGGGGTGGTCTGTACTGACTGGGGACTGGTGTCTGATACAAAACTGGGGTCTTTCACCTTTGCAGCAAGAGCCTGGGGTGTTGAAAAATTAAATACCGAAGAGAGGGTTCAGAAACTAATTGAAGCCGGTGTTGACCAGCTTGGAGGTGAAAACCTTCCGGATATTATTGTTAAGCTGGTGAAAGAAGGCAAAATAAACGAATCGCGCATCGATAGTTCTGTAGTAAGATTACTTCGTTTAAAGTTTCAGTTAGGTTTATTTGACAATCCATTTGTGGATGCAAAGAAAGCCGGAGAAATTGTAGGGAACCCTGAATTTAAAAAAGCCGGTGAGGACGCGCAGAGAAGATCACTGACGTTACTAAAAAATGATAGCCACACCTTACCGTTAGCACTAAACAAGCTTAAAATTTATGTCAAAAATATCGATGTGAAAGTAGCGGCAGCATATGGTACAGTTGTTGATGATCCTAAGCAGGCCGATTTCGCTATAATAAGACTAAAAACACCAAGCTACCTGATCCCTGAAGCTAAAGACAACATCATCGCTGGAATGTTCCATTTTGGTGACCTCGATTTTAAGGGCAAAGAATTAAAAGATATTCTTATGTTAGAAAAAACTGTCCCTACTATAGTTGATATATATTTGGACCGGCCTGCCGTTATACCGGAAATCAGCCGGTACTCAAAAGCACTTATTGCTAACTATGGGTCAGGCGACGCTGCTTTAATGGATGTTGTTTTTGGAAAATTCAAACCCGGAGGACATTTACCAATCGAATTACCTTCCTCCATGAACGCCGTCCGCAACCAAAAGGAAGATATGCCTTACGATTCTAAAAATCCATTATACAAATTTGGATTCGGTTTAAGTTATTGATAAAAATTAAGAAAATCCTGATATGCTAAAGAGGTATTAAAAGCTCTGATTCTGCTTCCTGCTGCAACACCAAGGGCTTTACATCCTGTAAAGCCTTAATGCGGGAGACTAAAAGTGAAATACCTAAGCCAAATATGCCTATTACAGCAAATGAATACCGCAGACCGGCAATCTGGGCGATATGACCGATAAGAGGGGGGCCCATTAAAAAGCCCAGGAAGCTTACACTAGAGACAGTTGCCAGAGCAATACCTGCAGGCACCCTGGTATGCCTTCCTGCTGCACTGTAAACGGTAGGCACAATACTTGAGACTCCCAAACCGACGAGCATAAAAGCAAATGTACAGGTTATCAGATTAGGAAACAGAACTGAAGTAAATAAACCTGTTGAGATCATTACGCCACAAATCTGAAGCAGTTTTTTCCTGCCTATTTTTGAAGTCACATAATCGGCTAAAAAACGACCTGCAGCCATCATGATCATAAATGAAGTATATCCTAAAATAACAAGAGATGATGGAGCTTTAACAACATCTTTAAAATAAACACCACTCCAGTCGAACATTGCACCTTCACTGGCCATACTGCAAAAACCAATGATACCGAGCTGAAGAAGAATACTGTCGGGCTTAGAAAAGAATTTTCGCTTCGGTTCATCATTGTTGAAACCTGATTTGCCTTTTACAAGAAACGGATGATTTATCCACACTATAACCCATACAACCAGTATGACAGTTATGAAATGCCAGTAAGGAGCAACTTTCAGATTAATCATAAGCAATCCGATTAGAGCACCGGTAAATCCTGCAAGACTCCATCCCCCGTGAAATGATGACATGATTGGCCGGTCATATAACATTTCTGTTGTAACACCCTGCGTGTTGATCGAAATATTACAAAGATTCCCGGCCAGACCAAATAAAAACAAAGCAATTGCCAGTTGCCATCCTTCTTTTACCAGACCAATATTGCTGAGGCAGATTGTGTACAAAGGAAGTGCAAAAAGTATAACTCTCCGGCTTCCGAAGCGGGTTACGAGCTTTCCGGAAAATGGCATCATTAAAAACTGACCAACCGGCAGTGCGAACAAAATACTGCCAAGCATTGCATCATTCAAATGAAGTTTGGTCTTGATATCAGGAATTCTGCTGGCCCACGATGCAAAACAGAGCCCCATACTGAAATATACCATTGCTACAGCTACCCTGATGCGGCTCCTTTCCATTCTGTTCAATGCTCGGGGTTGTCAAAATAGTTCCTCATAAATAACAACTGATATTTTACAGCATTGGTCCAGTAGGCCCAGGTGTGCCCGCCGGGACGGGTAATATAGTCATGAGGAATGTTACGGTATAATAACTGCTGGTGCAGGTTTTCATTTACTTTGTAAAAGAAATCATCTGTCCCGCAATCAATAATAATGGCCAGTGAATTCGGAGTAAGTTGATACAGCATATTAATCACGGTGTTCTTTTCCCAGCGTTCAGGTTGGTCAGCATAGGTTCCCAGCACTTTGGCCATGTCCCAGTTGTTAGGGAAAGGCCGGATATCAACTCCACCGCTCATGCTACCTGCAGCGCCGAATATATCCTGATGTTTGATAGCAAGATATAATGCTCCGTGTCCTCCCATACTCAGTCCGGTGATTGCCCTTCCGGTTCGGTCCTTAACCGTCTTATACCTTAAATCGATTGCTTTTACCAGTTCATCAGCAATAAATGTCTCATACTGAGATTTAGGGTCAACCGGACTATTCCAGTACCAGCTGCCATATCCGCCATCAGGACAAACAATAATCATATTATACTGATCGGCGGCTCTCTCAAAACCTTTGGCACTGTTTATCCATTTAAGGTGATTTCCGCTATATCCATGTAATAAATAAACCACCGGAAGTTGTGTTGCAGAAGCATACGTATCAGGAGTTATTATTACTGCTTTAATATTTTTCTGCATCGATTGACTGTAAACCTGAATGGTATCGACAATTGCAGCATTGGCTACAGAGAAAACCCATATTGTAATTAGAAAAACAAGTGTACGTTTCATTTCCTTCCTGATGTATTTGGTTAAACTCTTTAATATCTTAATCGCAGAAAATATTCATGTAAATATAAGAAAACCATCGAAAGCTATAATAGGCCATACATAAATACCATAATCTGACAAAAAACAGATTATTAAACATTAGTTAATTATAGTTGTTTTAATAAGAGAAAAACATGATTTTATAATTGAAAAACATTGAAGAAATGAATTCTATTAAAAAAAATAAAACAATTTCTCTTATAATACTACTTCAACTGATCACAGTTTTTACATTGATAGTGAGTGCTTATGGAGAAAAAACTAATACAAAAAAGAAAATGGAAATTAAAAATAAAAATACTACAATAGAGCCGGTTATTGAGCAGCCTGGCAATTTATCTTCATATGATACAATTACTCTTGGTGGTGGATGTTTTTGGTGTGTGGATGCAGTTTATGAAATGCTTGATGGAGTAATAAAAGTAGAATCGGGATTCTCAGGTGGTACAGTTAAAAATCCTTCATACAGGGAAGTATGCACCGGTTCAACAGGACATGCTGAAGTTGTACAAATTATATTTGATAAGTCAAAGACATCTGTTGATGAGATTCTGAAAGTCTTTTTTACTGTTCACGATCCGACATCATTAAACAGACAGGGTGATGATGTCGGGACTCAATACCGGTCGGTTATTTTTTACAGGAATGATAATCAGTATAAGATTGCCAAAAGCATTATTGATGACTTAAATAATAACCATGTTTATCTGAAACCAATTGTAACTCAATTAGTCCCTTTCACTGCTTTCTACAAAGCGGAAGATTATCATCAGGATTATTATAACCAGAACAAAGATGCTCCATATTGCAGAATGGTTATACAACCCAAATTAGAAAAATTCGAAAAAGTATTTAAAGACCGGTTAAAGAAATAATAATGAAAAGATCTGAATCAGTTTCTGTTAAAATCGTTATAATATTATCAATGGTCGCGGCACTTTCCTTTAGTGCATGCGGACAGAGTAGAAATGCTAATCAATCATCCTTAAACATGAATACTATTAGTAAACCTGAAAATCCTTACTATTCTCATACCGATACAACCAAATTGAATCTCAGCGATGCTGAGTGGAAGAAGATACTTCCTAAGGAACTTTATGAAGTGTCGCGACATGCGGCTACGGAACAACCTTTTACAGGTAAGTATTGGAATTCAGATGTAAGGGGCACATATTACTGTGCAGCTTGCGGCAATTTGCTTTTCCGCTCGGATGCAAAATTTGCAAGTACATGTGGCTGGCCAAGCTTCTTTGAACAGGCCAATAAGAACAGTACGGTATACAGACGCGATACATCTTTGGGAATGGAAAGGACAGAAGTCTTATGCGCAAGATGCGGAGGACACTTAGGACATATATTTGATGATGGTCCCCCACCAACTGGCAAGAGATATTGTATGAATTCAATAGCTTTAGATTTCGTACCTGATAGTAAGTAGAAAAATTTAACCACTAATCTCTTTCTGTCTTTGAATATCGCCATTTCATAAAGAAATAAACCGGTATTCCTGAAAAAATCAGAACCAACCCAATTGTAGCCTCACGAGGCCTTGTTATTATCGTATTGAAAAATAAACCTATACAAAACAGGATGAATATTGCCGGCACCACAGGATATCCCCATACTTTATAGGGTCTGTGTATTTCCGGCATCCTGTATCGTAAAATGAATACCCCGAGAGTAGTAGCTCCATAAAAAATAAAAACTGCAAAAATAATCATGTCCGTCAATTGATCAAAGGTTCCCGACAGAACCAATACTGATGCCCATATTCCCTGCCATAAAAGCGAGTTAGACGGGACATTGGCTTTATTAATTTTAGCGATACTCCTGAAAAAAAGTTTATCACGAGCCATGGCATAATAGGGTCGGGCCCCCGTCAGTATACTGGCATTTGTACATCCCAGAGTAGTAACAAGAATTAATAATGAAATAAAAAGTACTCCTCCTGTTCCCCAGAATGTTCTTACTGCCTCAACTGCCGCTATCTGATTGCCAGCTTCATTAATTTGAACAAGTTGCGGAATAGATAAAAGAGTCAGATAGGTCATATTGACCAGCAAATAGATTATAATTACAATAAATACCCCGGAGACAATTCCCTTAGGAATATTTCTTGTAGGGTCTTTAATCTCTCCACCGATAAATCCTACAGATACCCATCCCTGATAAGCCCAGAAAGCAGCCAGCATTGCTGTATAAAAAGCTGAGACAGTAACTGTCCCATTTGTCAGATCTTTAAAGTTCATAAAATTGGCAGGCTTGGTTGTCAGGCTACCCAAACCGAATACGACGATAACAAAAAGGCCTGTAAATACTAACAACATGATTGCCTTACTAACGCCTGCCCCGCTTTTCAATCCCGTAATGTTAAGCCCTGTTAAAATCAGAATCAGAAGAATTGCTGTCAGCTTCACTCCAAAATCCTGGAAAGGGAAGAATACGCCTCCTATCGTAAAATGTTGCAGGGAGCTAAAAACAGAGGGAATCGGGATAATACTGTTCAGAGATTGTGCAAAGACATAAGCGAGAGAGGAGATCGTTGCAGTCTGAATTACAGTGAACAGCGACCAACCGTACATAAAAGCAAAAAAACGGTTGTATATTTTTTTTAAATAAATAAATTCACCACCGGTATCTGCCAGTAAACCGGCAACCTCTGCATTGCTCAAGGCTCCAAAGAGAGTGATAATTCCACCTGCTATCCATGCTGCTAGTATCCATATCGAAGAATGAAGATCAGCAGTCATTGGCGCAATTTTCTTATACACTCCTGATCCGATGATATTTGCCACAACAAAAATGACCACATACCCCAAACCCAGAGTCTTTACAAGATTCCTTTGATTACCCATAGAAAAGCTTTTTAAATCTAATGATGACAATTTAATAATTAATTCATGAATCTTTCAAACCCGGAAGACTACTTTATTTAATGCATTCTCTTGAATTGACTGATTCATCACCTGATAGTATTGAATTCCATTGAATCCAAACAGTAATATTGAGAATTATGAAATAACAGGGATTCTTCACTCCACATTGAAGCTGAAAAAAGTTTGATATTATTTTTTAATTTTACAATCTGATAAACAATAATCTTAAACCCCATGGAGAAGAAATTTATTCCATTTGAAGTCCTTGAAAAATTCATGTTAAAAGTAATGGTAAAGGCAGGCATTCCGGAAGAAGATGCAGGAATAGTTTGTGACGTGTTGATCGAAGCCGATAAACTTGGTTTTGACTCCCATGGAGTAAATAGGTTTAAAAGCATTTATCTCGACCGTATAAAAGAAGGTATATTGAATCCTGTAACAAATTATAAAATAATAAAAGAAGGGCCTACGACTGCTGTTGTAGACGGACAAAATGGAATGGGCCATGTTATTGCATACCATGCTATGAAACTTGCAATCGAAAAAGCCAGAAAATTTGGAATGGGTATGGTAGCTGTGCGAAATTCAAGTCATTTTGGCTTCGCCGGATATTATCCCCTGATGGCCGTAAGAGAAAATATGATAGGTATTACAGGTACCAATGCACGTCCGTCCATCGCTCCGACTTTCGGTGTGGAAAACATGCTGGGTACTAATCCAATGACTTATGGTATCCCAAGTGACGAGTCGTTCCCTTTCTTGCTCGACTGTGCCACTTCTATTACTCAAAGAGGGAAAGTAGAACTATATGCCCGTGAGGGAAAGGATTTGCCCAAAGGATGGGTAATTGATGAAGTAGGAGAAAGTAAAACCAATTCTTCCGAAGTGCTTAAAGATCTCATTTCAGGTAAGGCTGCTCTGACACCACTTGGCGGAGCAGGTGAAGAAACGGGTGGCTATAAGGGTTACGGATATGCAACTGTTGTAGAGATCCTTTCAGCCGCCTTGCAACAGGGTTCTTTCATGAAGATGCTCGTTGGCAACAAAGACGGGAAAAAGATTCCATATTCTGTAGGCCATTTCTTCATGGTTATCGATATCAGTGCATTTACAGATCCTTCTGATTTTAAAAAAACTACAGGTGATATTCTTCGTGAGCTCCGGGCATCAAGGAAGATGCCCGGACAAACCCGTATTTTTACTGCAGGAGAAAAAGAATATGATACGTGGATTGAGAGAAAAGATAAAGGTGTTCCTTTTAATAGTGAGCTTTTGGAAGAATTCCGGGGATTATGTAATTCTTACGATATAAAAGAATACTTACCTCATTTTAAAGGCTGACATAATAATAATCAAAACTAACTAGTAATTAGAATATAACTAATCATTGCCATGAAATAGATTATGGGTTGCAACTTTCCCATTTTTAAAAAAGAAACTTGCGGAAAAGATGCAACCAGTTACCTTACAATCGGGTTTTATCCCCAGTGTCTATTTTACGGCAATTACTGCACTCGATGGTCCTGTCAAAGGCATAACAGAAGTATGAGCAAATCCGGCCTCCCTTGCCCACCCATCAAAATCAGCGGCTGTAAAATCATACCCCTCATTAGTCTCAATCAGCATATTAAGAGACATCATTAATCCAAATGCATTTTCACGTCTTTCATCATCAATGATATTTTCAATAATCACAAGTGACCCTCCTTTTGGCAATGCATCGTATGCCTTAACTATAAGTTTTTTCTTATCATCAATGCCCCATCCATGAAGGATATTCCCCATTGCAATTACATCTGCTTTTGGGAAATCTTCGGTGAAGAAATCTCCGGACTGTATTTTTACCCTGGAGGATAATCCCAGCTTACTCATATTCTCAAGAGCAATAGGACTTACCTGTGGAAGGTCAAAAGATATGCATTTTATGTTTGGATTGTGTACAGCCACCTGAGCACACAATTGAGCTCCGGCACCTCCTATATCACAGAAGGTATTGTATTTGGAAAAATCAAATTCATTGGCAAATTTTACAAAATTTCCAAGTTGTATACCGCCCATGGCGTTTACAAATTCCCGGGTCCTGTCAATATCTGAATATATTTCTTCAAACAATGGCTTTCTTCCGGTTCTGGTTTCATTTTGAGGAGTACCTGTTCTTAACCCTTCCTCAAGGAAATTCCAGAAAGGATACAATCTGTTATTGGCCATTTCAAGAATTCCTCCGGCATAGGTAAGTTTATTTTTGTCAAGGAAGAGATCTGCATCTGCAGAATTTGAATAGATGGCATTACTTTTAATGCCTGTCCGTTGCAAGAATCCCAGTGCGACTAATGAATCTAAAAAATCATAGAGACCTCTTCCGTTCAAACAGACCTCAAATTTAATCTCCTTTGCAGACAAAGGTCTGACAGCCAGAAGTGTAAAAAGATTTAATTTTACAGCAGTTAATAATGTTTTGGAAGCAAAGAAACCCATCCCTATTTGCAAAATATGTGACGGATCTACAATCTTCTCTTGTTGTACTTGAATATCAGATGAAGTTTTCATAATTAATTTAAGTTAAGTTAATAATGACTCCGTTTTAATTGTAAATTGATTAAGAAATATCAAAGACAACTAATTGAATTGCCGGCTAGTTTTGTTTATTTAGAATGTTTCTAAATAAACAGTCATTATGTTTAAAAGTTCACTTAACTTTTTTATGTGTGGTATAACCCGGAAGCGGAATAGATGGAATTATTTAGTCCTGAACACCTTGTGCTCATCCCTGCAGATATATTGAACCGCCCATTTCCCCGACTGACCCGCAGGAGGTAATCCTCCACCCGGGAAAAGCCATTGACCGGCCATATAAAAATTTTTCAAACCTGGGATGGATGCATTGATATTATTCATAAGGTTTTTACTCGATGGCATGAATCCTTCATATGATCCCTTCCATACTCCGGTATAGTTCACATCGGTTAAAGGAGTGGCAACGTCACAAACTTCAATATAGTCAGATATCCCGGGATACCTCTTTTCCAATACAGCTCTGGCATCCTTTTCTATCTGCTCTTTTTCAATTTTATATTTATTGCTATCAATATCTTTCCATAACTCCCACGGAGATTCATAACGAATAACAATGACCGACTTTTCTCCGGGTGCCATAGTTGGATCAAAATAATAGTTCATAATTGAGTAACCGTTCCCGGTTTTGGTCATTCCTATTATCTGATCTTTAATAATCCATGTTTCAGATGGTGCTTCCGACTTAATAATTTTATTAATACCAAAAGATACCTGTACGATAGGAGTAAATAGCTCCCAGTTTTTATATGCATCTGATATTTTCTTATCGATATATTGTCCTTCAAGCATACCAAATATTGTAGCATGCCCATCAGAAGCACTGATTACATAATCAGCTTTAATTTCTGTACCATCATTAAGGATTACTCCTTTTGCAATATTTTTCTCCACTACTATTTTGGTTACCCGGGTCTGTGTTCTGAGTATACCATTCAAATCAAGGTATCTGTCCGTCATTCTCTGCGCCAGAGGTCGTGAACCACCAATAAGGTACCCTGCATTCTTCTGATTAAACCATGCGAACATCATAATAAAAGCAAGGGCTGAAAAATCACGTGATCCAAAAATACTGTTAAGGAAATATAAAAGAGATTCATTTTTAAATCCCATCATCCTGAAATATTCATTACAATTTTTACGCCCATATCTCATAAATAGGATCATAACAGGTATCGTCCTGAACATTGAGGCAATTGTGCGTCCTAATTTTCTAAATCCTGGAGGGTCGGAATAAGGTTGAATAAATGCAGATTTTCTCATATCTGCACACATCCTTTTAATCCTGGTTGAATCTTCGGGTGCAAATTTGCATAAGTATTCTTCCCACCTGTTAAGATCAGTATAGATTATAAATTCCTTTCCGGCTTCATCAAATAACTTTGTATGAACTTCATGATCAATTATTTTGATGCTGTCATTTATAACATTGGTCTCTTTCCATATATCATTGAACGGACCGTTCCGTGTACCAACCAGCCAATGAAGACAGTAATCAAAACGGTATCCTTTACGGTTCCAGGCAGTACATTGTCCTCCTGTAATGGAATGCATTTCAATGATTTCTGTATCAAAACCATTTAACCTTGCATAAATTCCTGCAGATAATCCTGCTACTCCTCCTCCGATAATTACTATTTTTTTTGTCATTTGATCAGCTCTTTGTAAATTCCTTAACAGAAATAAAATTTGCTATTTCCTGTCAAAGAAAAATTAAACGCTGAAAAAAGTAAAATTAAAATCGGTATATTGCATAAACAAGTCGGCGAATAACTCTCTTAGACAGGTACCTGCAGGAAAATCTTTATTAATAAAGCTTCTTTACCTCATATTAATAATCTAAGGTGCTAAAGAGTAAGAATTTAAAAGTCCTGATCTCTGTCAGAACATTATTTAATAATAGTAAAAGGAAGATTCTTACTACTAATTATGTGATTCATATTACTGTGAAACTCTGTTATGAATTTCTTATGAAAATAGGGGTAAAATATTTTATCACGAAGGAAAGAATTGCTTTTAAAATAGCTTCTATGAATAATTTTTGTTCTCCCCGGTCCATCGTCTAAAAACTGTAAACTCTGTTTCCCGGATGATTTATTATTTTCAATATAGCTAAACTCCAATAATCGCTTGTCCTGATCAATACTAATAATTTCGAAGGCAACCTGGACATTTAGCAAACCTTTCATCAGTTTCAGATTGAGAAAATATACATCACCTGTATCTATTTCATGAAATGAACATTTACTGGTACTTATAATAGAGTTGGAACATTTTGAGATGAGTAACCCAAACCTCACTGATTTTCCATTCCATATATTGAAAACATTAGCATGCCTGTAGAATTCCCATGCTTCATCTGGTTCACAATTTAGAAAGAATGTTTTTTCAATTACATTGAAATCAGATTTATCAATATCTTTATTCCAACTTGCATGTATTGAGGAAAAATCATCCATCTTATCAATCGACCTCGATACAATGTACTTACGAATCCTTCTTTGCGGGATTTCATCAATGTTTATCTTCCTAAGAGTCTGAGCAATACATGGCTGTAATGAAAACCCTAAAACAAGGAGTAAAATAAAAAACCTTAATCTAACCTCACGCAACTCTTCAAATCTTAAATTCATTTTACAATTTAAACCTGGCGAAGATACTATTTGCTTATAGATAACTGATTTAAATATTAGGTTCTTTTTAAACGTTTTCAACTTTAGCATAAAAACAGAAAACTTAAAAAAGTCCCCCGAAATTTCGAGGGACTCTAAACAAAGTGAATGTACTGCAGAATATATAGATCAGGTTATTACCATATTAAGGTTGACAACAGTTAATTTAATCCTCTTCAAACAAATCAATTACTGACTGTTTTTAATGAATTTCTTTGTTACTAATATATTCTTGTCTTTTATCATCATTACATAAATACCGGCCTTATTGCCCGACAAATCAAATTGTTTTGTGATCTCTTCTTTTAATACCGGACCACTATAAACCTGTTTACCTGCTAAATCTGTAATAACAATTTCACTTTTGTCATTCTGAAGCGGACTAATAAAAGCAATGGAGAAATGACCATCATTTGGATTTGGATAAAGATTGATCATATCCGAATTAGCATCATATTTAACCTTTGCCCCGACTATGAATTCAACAGGAGAAGAAATAGTAGTATCATTTAAATTATCGGTAGCTACCGCTGTGATGGTATAAGTTCCTGCAGCAACATCTTTCCATGTATAGACGTAAGGAGCCGAAGTCATCTCAACAAGTTTTTCATTGCCGTTATAGAATTCTACTTTACTTATTGTTCCATCGGGATCGGATGCTTCAGCATCAATCTCAATAGTGGATAGATCATCATAAGTCAGGCCCTTGCGCGGATTAAATATTTTTATTACAGGATGCTTGTTCGGTACCTGTATTTTATTAGTTACATAAATTGGCACGGCAGCTGAAGTGGTTTTCTTGTTCTGGTTATCAGTTGCAATAACAATTATAGAATAATTTCCGGCTGCAACATTATTCCACCTAAATGTATATGGTGCTGCAGTAACTGATCCCAGCCGTATTTGTCCATTGTAGAATTCCACCAACCTGACTGATCCATCTGTATCAGAAGCTTTTGCTGTAATAGTTATATTAGCCGGAGATGTAAATGAGCTGTTATTAAGAGGAGAAGTAACTTCTGCTGTTGGAGCTATATCAACACAATTATTAATTACTGACTCGTTAATTATATCTGAGGCAATTCCGCCTGAAGAAGTCTGTATCGGATCTGCTGGAGGATTATTATATGATACTGTAACTATGTCGGTGGAAAAAATACGGCTTGATAAGGTTAACTGAACTTTGGTCCCGATTACTGCAACTTTACTGACTGGCCGGGCCGTTGAATTAACGTTAACCGAGAAAGATGAAGCAACTGGAACAATATTTGCAAGTGTCATATTGTAAGTCATCTCCAGAAGTGAAGGTGTTGCATCTTCAATTGCTGAACTTACATATACCGGGTTAACAGAATTAACATTATTGGTGACCGTCTGGACACTGATTGTTGCCGCATCACCACCCGCTGTTGTCTGCAAAGGATTGGTAGATGGTTTGGTATATGATACTGTCACAATATCCCCATATACAACAGGATCTGAAAGCGTCAGCTGAACTTTCGTCCCGCTTACTGCAACTGTAGTTATTGTGCGAGCTGTCGAATTGACGTTAACCGAGAAAGATGAAGCTGCAGGAACAATATTTGCAAGTGTCAAATTGTAAGTCATCTCAAGAAGTGAAGGTAATTCATCTTCGATTGCTGAACTGACATATACCGGGATGACAGCATTGACATTATTGGTGACTGTCTGGGCACTGATTGTTGCCGCTGCACCACCCGCTGTTGTCTGCAAAGGATTGTAAGATGGTTTGGTATATGATACTGTTACTATATCCCCATATACAACAGGATCTGAAAGCGTCAGCTGAACTTTCGTCCCGCTTACTGCAACTGTAGTTACTGTGCGAGCTGTTGAATTGACGTTAACCGAGAAAGATGAAGCTGCAGGAACAATATTTGCAAGTGTCAAATTGTAAGTCATCTCAAGAAGTGAAGGTGATTCATCTTCGATTGCTGAACTGACATATACCGGGTTGACAGCATTGACATTATTGGTGACCGTCTGGGCACTGATCGTTGCTGCTGCACCACCCGCTGTTGTCTGTAACGGATTGGAAGATGGTTTGGTATAGGATACTGTAACCAGATCCCCATATACAACAGGACCCGAAAGTGTCAGCTGAACTTTGGTTCCGCTTACTGCAACTGTACTGACTGTCCGGGCCGTTGAATTGACATGAACCGAGAAAGATGAAGTTGCAGGAACAATATTTGCAAGTGTCATATTGTAAGTCATCTCCAGAAGTGAAGGGGTTGCACTCTCTATTGCTGAACTTACATATACCGGGTTGACAGCATTGACATTATTGGTGACTGTCTGGGCACTGATCGTTGCTGCCGCACCACCAGCTGTTGTCTGTAACGGATTGGAAGATGGTTTGGTATAGGATACTGTAACCAGATCCCCATATACAACTGGACCCGACAGTGTCAGCTGAACTTTGGTTCCGCTTACTGCTACAGTACTGACTGTCCGGGCCGTTGAATTGACATGAACCGAGAAAGATGAAGTTGCAGGAACAATATTTGCAAGTGTAATATTATAAGTCATCTCCAGAAGTGAAGGTGTTGAATTCTCTATTGCTGAGCTCACATATACAGGAGTAGTTGCAGTGCAGTTATTTGTTACTGGTTTTATACTTATACTTGCAGCCAATCCACCTGATGTTGTCTGTAATGGATTAGTTGCCGGAGTAGTATATGAGAATGTCACCTGGTTGCCGGAGATAACCGGACTAGCCAAAGTCAATTGAACTTTACCACTGGCAATTGCAACGGAGTTGATAGGCATGGTAACAGAATTAACCTGAACAGTAAATGCAGAAACAGCAGGAACTATATTTGCGAGACTCTGGTTATACGTTATCTGAATAATTGAAGGGGAAGCGTTTTCCACACTGGAACTCTGATAAACCGGTACTACAGGAGCCGGAGCAGCCGAACCACTCTCATAAGCTCCGATACTGGGAGGATTTTTCCAGGCACTCCCATTGTAATCAGTTGTCAGACCAACATTTAAACCCTTCCCAATGGCTGGCGATGAACTCTGTAAAT
>DCFT01000133.1:8363-86795 GCA_002319885.1 Bacteroidales bacterium UBA1797 | reverse complement strand
ATTTACAGAGTTCATCGCCAGCCATAGGAAAGGGTTTAAATGTTGGTCTGACAACTGATTACAATGGGAGTGCCTGGAAAAATCCTCCCAGCATAGGAGCTTATGAAAGCGGTTCGGCTGCAGTAGCTCCTGCAGTACCTGTTTATCAGAGTTCCAGTGTTGCCAGCGCAACACCATCACTTCTGGAAATGACCTACAACACAACTCTTGCAGATATTGTTCCAGCTACCTCAGCTTTTACAGTTCTTGTCAATTCTGCAGCAAGGGCAGTCAGCAGTGTCACAATTTCAGGGATGAAGGTCCAATTGACTCTTGCAAGTCCTATTGTTACCGGGGATGTTGTTAAATTATCATATACCATACCTTCAGCTAATCCAATACAGACATCAGCAGGAGGACAGGCTGCCAGTATCAGTGCCCAGACAGTAACAAATAGTGTAAGTGCTGTAATTCCGGTTTATGCCAGTGCAGCTGTTGCCAATGCAACACCATCACTTCTCGAAATGACATACAATACAACTCTCGCGTCTATAGTACCTGCTCCTTCAGCATTTGCAGTTCTAGTAAATTCCATAGCCTCAACAGTCAGTTCTGTTGCAATTTCAGGAACGAAAGTCCAGTTAACACTCTCAGCTGCAATAAAATATGGAGATATTGTTACTGTTTCCTATACCAAGCCGGCAGCTAATCCATTGCAAACATCTACAGGTGGAACAGCTGCAAGTATTTCCGGGAAATCAGTAGTTAATAATTTAAGCAGCCCGACTAAAGATGCAACTCCAGTTACAGTGACAATGACTCTTTCTCCTAATCATGTCCACCGGGTTGTAAATGTGCTATTAGCATACTCCAGCTCGCTGGCTACACAGGCTGCTACAATAACTCCTGAGATTCTGAGAATATCAGACCTTTCCGGAAAACTTTTTATTGAGAAATTTTTAGTAACAGGAGCCACTAGCATCAAGATCCCATTAAATCTGCGATCTGGTATCTACAATGTCCTGACATTAGGGAATGGTATTGTGTTATCTTCACGAAAAATGGTAGTTTATTAATTTATTGCATTCCATTACCGGAAATAGCTGGCATAAAAAAATCAATTCATAACTTAAATATTAAAGCCGGTTTCCAGATGATATACTTCAGGAAGCCGGCTTTACAATTTGAGATATAAGCCAACCGTTTCTCTTTAAAACTATTCAGAGATTCATTCCTTTTTATGTAATATATGTTGAAATATTGATTGGCCTGCAGCTTTAATAAAGTCTGAATTTTGAGAAATAATTTTTGAAACACCAAACTGAAGAATAGCACCGAAAAGTTTTCTTAAAGCGCTGCCTGATTTCCCAACAAAGAGTTTTCTTAAAAGTAAACCACCGGCAGCGCCCAATGCTGTGCCTGAAAAGTTTTCTATCATAAATGATGATGAAAAAGCTTCCTTCAAAGTATTCCTGAAAATATTAATAGGTCTTAAGTTCTCGTAGGTAATGAAGAACTGCTCCTTTAATAATTGTCCTTTAATGCCGTGCTCAACTTCCAATAACTGAATAGCATTTTTAAGCCCGGCAACGGAGGTTATATTTTGCATATAATATTATTTAAGCATATGTTTTATAAAATAATTGCCAACAAGCTTTTTAATCCATTTACTAAGGAAAAAATGAATAATAATAGCAGCAAGAATATAGAATGCGGCAACTACAAAAAAACCATAATATGATTTCCCAAGCACTTCGCCTAACCAAAAAGCTAATCCGAGATTCAGAAAAAGAAGGAAAGAAATAGTAAGCAAAATCACAATAGAAATTGGTATCAAAGAAGATACTATTTCAGTTGTTTTATCAAGGGTTTTAAGCTTGACCAATTCTAAACTTGTCTTGCCATAATCTGTGGCTTTTTCAAGCAACAATTCCAGCAGCCTGGCGTGATCATCCATATCTTGAGTATTTAAAAAACTAAACCACTAAGACATAATCTATTAAAGTCAGCAGATAATACTTTGTCAGGCTGTGGCTGTTTTCGCCTCTTTTTTACCACCATTGCCTCCCGATTTTGATTTTTCCGAAAAATCAGCAATGTCATTCTTTACCTCATCAGCTTTTACCGTAACGCTATCAAGAAATTCATCAAATTTTTCCTTAAGATCTTCAATAAGATCTTCTCCTTTTTTTGAGATGCGCTTTCTTGTGTTCCAGCCTTTATCCGGCGCAAACAAAATACCTAATGTTGCACCAATAGCAACTCCGGCTAAAACTCCTAATAGAACTTTCCCTGTACTCATAATTCAATTCTTTAATTATTACTTTACTAAGAATATATTTAATAACTACCCTTTCAGATATAAAGTTAAACTAATCTCCAATAAATTAGAAATCAGCCAACAGATATTTCAATACTTCCTCTGATAAGATTAACAAATTCATGCATTAAATTGTTTCGGGTATCGCACATATATTCTTTTGATTGAAGTACTGAATATTCTCATTACCTTTTTTGATATGACCCAAAGTTGAGCAGCTTTAACTCCTAGTAATTTTTAACTGTCCCTTTTTTATTCTTTCCGATCATAAAATCAGATGTATTATGAAAAGTAATTGAAGGAAAATTTTCCTTTGCCAGTTTTAGCATCCATTCGCTCTCAGCAAAAAAGACAGGGTTATGTTCCTTATCGTATGCTATTGCTCCTGATTTTCTTTTCAGAAATTCATCAAGCTCTTTTTTATTCTTAGTAGTGATCCAACAGGCTTTTATAAAAGGAAGATGCGAAAAGTTGCATTTAGCTCCATACTCATGCTCGAGTCTGAATTTAATTACCTCATACTGAAGCTCTCCAACTGTTCCTATTATTTTTCTATTTCCCGGTTGTTGCATAAATAGCTGGGCCACACCTTCGTCTGTCATCTGTCTGACACCTTTGTCGAGTTGTTTGGTTTTCATCGGATCGAGGTTATTTACCTCACGTAGTATCTCCGGTGAAAAACTGGGTACTCCTCTGAAATGCAATGACTCACCTTCAGTAAGAGTATCACCAATCTTAAAATTACCGCTGTCATAAAGACCAACGACATCTCCCGGATAAGCCTCGTCAACAATACTCTTACTATTTGCCATAAAACTTGTCGGCGAAGAAAAACGTATCTTTTTCTCCGATCGTGTATGAAAATAAAACTTGTTCCTTTCAAATTTACCTGAACTGATCCTCATAAAAGCTATTCTGTCGTGATGCTTTGGGTCGAGATTAGCATGTATTTTAAATATAAACCCGGTCATTTGTTCCTCATCGGGTTCGACAGCACGTTCCGATGCCTGAATGGTACCAGGACAAGGAGCTATTTCAAGAAATGTTTCAAGTAATTCGAGTACGCCAAAATTATTCAAGGCACTTCCAAAAAACAATGGAGCCAGATATCCCTCGCTATAAAGCGCCATATTAAATGATTCGAACATATCATTTACAAAGTCAATCTCTTCCCATAACTTGTTTATACTTTCAATCCCCACATAATCTCTCAGTCTGGGGTCTTTAATATCTTTTGTACTGATAAGACTCTCGGAGATACTGGTTTTCTCGGGCGCGAAGATCTGAACCTCCTTCTTATGTAGGTTATAAACACCCTTAAATTGTTTCCCATTACCAATTGGCCATGTATATGGGCATATGGCAATTTTCAGCTCTTTTTCCAGCTCATCAAGTAAATCAAAAGGATTTATTCCTTCCCGGTCCATTTTATTCACAAAGATCATTACCGGGGTGTTTCTCATCCTGCAAACTTCCATAAGCTTACGGGTTTGTTCCTCTACTCCTTTTACACTGTCAACCACAAGTATAACACTATCTACTGCCGAAAGCGTACGATATGTATCCTCGGCAAAATCTTTATGACCCGGAGTGTCTAATATATTAACCCTGATATTATTATAATCGAATGCCATAACAGATGTAGATACCGAGATACCTCTCTGCTTTTCAATCTCCATGAAATCGGAAGTGGTAGTTTTCCTGATTTTATTACTTCTGACAGCCCCGGCAGTTTGAATGGCACCACCGAACAACAGCAGTTTTTCAGTCAGTGTTGTTTTTCCGGCATCAGGGTGACTGATAATCGCAAAAGTTCTCCTTCTTTTAATTTCGTTCTTTATATCCATAAATAAATTTACTGATGCTTTTCAGTTGTCCGTATATCAAACTGTAACTATTCGGGATTTTTTCACATGATAGCGCAAAAGTAGTAAAAAACGAGAATATGTGAAAATCCTTTAATGTACGGAGGAAAACTAAATGATAAAATTTCCCCGGTTAAAGGTTAAATATTGCTGATATAAATGATGAAATTTCGCTGTTCTTATGAAGAAGGGCAACTTATAAGCTTATTTAATAACGGATACTAAGAGTCTTTAAGCTTTAGAAAATCGCCATCAATTATCATAACCTTAACCCCATCTTTTGTATACGATCTATGTGAACTTAATCCATCTGAAACAACATAAGTCGAGCCCTTTTTCAATCTGAATTCCTGTCCATCCTGCAATTCTGAGACAAATTCGCCTTCAATACAATAAACAATATGACCTTTCTGACACCAATGGTCCGCCATATAGCCATTTGAATATTCAACAATCCTAATTCTTAATCCTGGAAACTGAACGGTCTGCCAGTATGCTCTGCCTGTTTCTCCCTGATATTCAACCTTTGGGATACTTCCCCAGTCGATAGTCTGGAATGGTATATTTTTATTCATGTGTTATTAATTAATGATCAAATTTATATCAGCCTTCTTCTACTTTTCTCAAACCTGATCGATTAATCACCGTCAGATAGATATTTTATTTTAGTAAGGCAATTACAATTATAACAATAACAAATGCCGCAATCGCGAAATATGATTTTGGACTGGCTAAGTTAAGAGTCCAACCCAGTGCCGGATGAAATTTTGGCACCAGTAAACGCGGATCCTTCCTGTTAAAATAAAACGGACCCTTCCAGTTTCCAGGATCTTTACTCATTGTGTCAAGAAACTGTCTGTCAGGTTTTGATTTCATATTAACTTTTAATTTTTAAAATATTTGCAACCAGCTTTTTGAATATTGTTAAGCGAATTTGTCAAAGAGAATCTTTTTGTCCCTACTCCTCTTTTCCCATTCTATCAATCTGCCTCAATTCCCGGTTTTTTGGTTTACCAGACCGGATGGTGGTTCATTACCAGGCTCAGATCCCCATTTATAATCAGGTCTTGATCCCATTTCAAGGAATAAAACACCACCATTTTTTATATCATCCCAGCTGAACCATGGTTTATCCCATTGCTTTCCATTAAGTGTAGCATTCTGAATAAATTTGTTCTGACGGTTGCTTCCTTTTGCAATTATTCTGAAAGTCTTATTGTTCTGCAATTTAACCGAGACATCAGTAAAAAGTGGGCTGCAGATATTAAACACAGGTATTCCCGGAGTTACAGGATAAAATCCCAAACTTGAAAAAACCACAAATGCAGAAAGTCCTCCTCCATCCTCATCACCAGGAATACCAAAAGGTGAATTGGTAAACCAAGTATCGAGTAACATCCTTACACGCTGCTGTGTCTTCCATGGAGCGCCTGCATAATTATACAAATAAGGTATGTGTAAGCTGGGTTCATTTCCCATTACGTACTGCCCTACCTGACCTGTGGCATCAGGCATCTGTTGCAGATAATCGGGTTTCCATTTCCCCAGAGGTTCAATAAATAGCTGATCGAGTCGCTTTACAAATTTTTCTCTGCCGCCAAGCAGTCCGATCAACCCCGATATATCGTGTTGTACATCCCAGAGATATGTCCATCCGTTGTTTTCGTCGTAATAATCGCGGTTGCCTAATCCTCCTGAGAATTTCGGATCAAAATCCTTCACCCAGTTTCCATCAGCGGTACGCGGAGCAAAAAAACCTGTTTCGGGATTAAAAAGGTTTCTGAAGTTTTGTGACCGTTTAAGGAAATACTCATAATCATCTTTCTTATCAAGCGCCAAGGCAAGCTGTGCCAGACACCAGTCATCATAACTGTTCCCCAGAGTAACTGCTACAGCCTGCCGTTTTTCAAATGGGTGGACAAGTGCAACTGTCTCCTTTTCACCCGGGTTCAATGCCGGATAATAACCTTTTTGCAGATAAAAAGTATCAAGCGAACACATCGGTCCGTTACGCCAAGGCAGGAAAGTAGCTTCCATAGCGTTCTTTTTGAGACCTTCATAAGCTTTTTCGATATCGAAATTTCTGATACCTTTAAAATAAGCATCTGAAATTATTGCTGCGGAGTGATTTCCGTTCATACATGGATTATCACCATAAAGGATCGGGAATGAGGGCATCCAACCACTCTGTTCATACATTCTAACATAGGATTGGATCTTCAACCCTTCAATATCCGGGTTGAGCATTGCCTGCAAAGGATGCGCAGCACGATAAGTATCCCACATCCAGTCATCAACATAGAAAGTAGTATCATTATCATTATGTATCCTATTATCAAAACCACTAAAATAGCGGCCATCCTCTGAAATATCTACCATCCTTTCGTAAGTACGGTAGAGAGCTGTATAGAAAACAACTTTCTGATCAGCTGTACCTCCCTTTACTTCAATTTTTCCAAGTGCTTCATTCCATTTTCTTTTCCCATCATCTTTTACCGATTCAAAATTCCAGTCTGGGATTTCCTCCTCAAGATTTCTTTTGGCCTGTTCTGGATCAACAAACGAAACACCCATCTTTATTCCGATTTTTTCCTTTTCAGGAACTTTAAAAGTTAAAGAAACAGCCGGCTTGATTTTTTCAGTTCCACCATGATTGTCGGAATTATTACCAGAATCTCCGAATTGATCAGGTGTAAAGCTTTTTTCAGTCCTGAGATAAAAGAATATCTTAATATTATTATGGTAAACCTCAAACCCCTCAACCGTATTATTATCTACGATATTGATTGAGCCTCGGGTAGTTACTGCCAGAGCCAGGTTCTTTTGTTCAGTCTTGTTCCATGAAATCCTATAGAAAGAAGCTTTTGCAGTTACAGAAAATTCAAGGTTAATATCAGGATCTTCGAGCCACACGGAATAATAATATGGCGTACATACTTCATAATCGTGATCGTAATAGCTTTGCCACATTTCAGGATCTCCCGAGGCAACTCCACTAGTTGGCATTAATAATCCGGCTGTACCATTACGATGACCACACAGGATAAATGGAAACCCTTTGATCTTTTCTGCCTGATAATTACCTGGCATGCGATGTATCCTCATCATACTGTTAGGCAGATCCACCAGAGGAACCGTAGTTTCCAGCAGCGGGCTTATTCCCCCGATATCTGGATTTACCAAGTCTACAGGGTCCTGTGATTTTTGAATACAAGATGACAGAACCAGGTAAAATGCAGGAATAAATAACAGTTTGAGACTGAGGAATGAGTTATATTTCACTTCGTTACTTTACCCGGTTAACCTTTGTTGATTTTACATCGCGTGAGTTGGAGCCAATATAAATAATGAATTCACCTGGTTCCCAGTCATATTTCAGATCACTATTATAAAATTTAAGGTCATTAGTAGTGATTTCAAAATTTATATCTTTCTTTTCTCCCGGTTGAAGCATGACTTTCGTGAAATTTTTTAATTCTTTTACAGGACGAGAAATTGAAGCTTCCGGATCCTGAATATATAACTGAACAACTTCTTCTCCCGCCATTTTGCCTGTATTGGTAAGTGTTACAGTAGCAATAAGTGTTTCATCTCCATTAAGCCGGTTCTTGTTCAACTTTATGTCGCTATAATCAAAAGTAGTATAGCTGAGTCCATAACCAAACGGGTATAATGGATTGTTTGAAATATCAAGATATTTTGATGTAAATTTATTATTGGGATCCATTGGCCGTCCGGTATTCAGGTGATTGTAATATAGTGGAATTTGTCCAACTGATAACGGGAAGGTTGTTGTCAGTTTACCTGAGGGATTATAATCTCCAAATAGTATGCTGGCAACTGCATTTCCTGCCTCAGTACCACCGGCCCATGCTTCAAGGATTGAACTTACATTTGCATCCTCCCATGCCAGAGTCATCGGACGACCATTTATAAGAACAAGAACGACTGGTTTCCCTGTAGCAAGAAGAGCCTTAAGCAGATTCTGCTGCACTTTTTGAATACTTATATCGCTCATACTTGATGCTTCACCCGACCAGGATGAAGGTTCACCAAGGACAGCAACGATGACATCCGCTTTCTCAGCTGTTTGTATTGCTTCTTTCCGCAGCTGTTCAGAAGATATGACAGGTTCAGAAGCTTTCTTCTGACCAGGGAAAAATGGAGAATCGTTTTTTAAAAGAACAGGGTTATCAGTTAATTCGGAACCTTTGGCGTATAAAACTTTTACAGCGCTACCTCCAATATTTTTTAATCCATCCACTACAGAGGAAACTTTATCCTTCCCGCCGGCAAATGCCCAGGTACCTATCATATCATTTTTGCTGTCCCCAAGCGGACCTATTACCGCAATTGTACCTGACTTTTTAAGTGGAAGAATATGCTTATCATTTTTAAGCAATACCATTGATCGCGTAGCAATCTCCCTTGCAGCCTTCAGGTTTTCAGGGGTCATCACATCTGTTTTGGCTCTTTCAGCATTCATGTAACGATAAGGATCTGAAAATAGCCCAAGTTTATATTTAGCTTCAAGGATTCGCCTGCAGGCTATATCAATATCATTAATAGTTATCCTGCCCTCGTCAAGGGATTTCTTTAAGGTGGTGAGAAATCCTTCTCCAACCATATCCATATCAGTTCCTGCTTTCAAGGCCAGTGCAGAAACCGTTTGCAAATCACCCAACCCATGATTGATCATTTCGTTTACCGCAGTATAATCAGTCACAACAAATCCTTTGAAACCCCATTGGTTCCTCAATAAGTCAGTAAGCAGCCAGTGATTACCAGTTGATGGGACACCATCAATAACATTGAATGAAGTCATTACGCTTCCTACCCCGGCATCAACAGCCGCTTTATAAGGAGGCAGATAATAGTTATACATGCTTACCCTGCTCATATCCACTGTATTATAATCACGACCTGCCTCTGCGGCACCATATAAAGCAAAGTGCTTTACGCAGGCCATCATTGTATTATCAAGCGAAAGATCATTCCCCTGATATCCTTTAACCAGAGCTTTAGCTACCTGCGATCCAAGCCATGGATCCTCACCTGCACCTTCGGCTATTCTCCCCCAACGAGGATCGCGCGCTATATCAACCATTGGTGAGTATGTCCATGCAATTCCATTTGCCGTAGCTTCCCGGGCAGCTATCCTTGCACTTTTTTCTTCGAGCGACATATCCCACATACAGCTCATTGCCAGAGGAATTGGAAAAATTGTCTGATATCCGTGAATTACATCCATTCCAAAAAGCAACGGAATATGATGTGGTGATTCCTTTATAGCTACATCCATAGAAGCTTTCATCGAAGGCAGCGAGGCATTCAGCATACCACCAATCTTACCTGCCTGCAGTTTCTGTTGAACCTTATCATTAATGGTGCTTCCGGTCACATATTCTCCGGAAGTAGTTAAATTCAGCTGGCCAATTTTTTCATCAGTTGTCATCTTACTCATCAAATCATCGATGAATAAATTCATTTTTTCGTCCTGGGCCTGAATCTTTAAAAACGAAGCCAGAAGTAATAATATAAACGCTGTTCTTTTCATATCCATTCTGTATAAATATTTCTGAAGTAATAGAATGGTAAATTTATGAATTACCCTGTAATAATTACATATTTAATAACATCTTATCTCATTTTGAAAACCTTTTTTGGTTCACATTGTTGTAGAGAAGCAGAGTTGGAGATAAAAACGACAATGCTATTGCAATAAAAATAATATCTAATCTTCATAACTTAAATCATAAGACTATGGCAGATTTAAGAACCAACTATATGGGTCAGCAATTGAAGAATCCCATTATAATCGGTGCATGCAACATTGTTACTGATATTGAGAATCTGAAAAGAATCGAAAGGGCAGGTGCTGCCGCTGTTGTATACAAATCGATATTTGAAGAACAGGTTCAACTGGAAAATCTTGAATTATACGAACGGGAAAATGAATATTCCGAACGCAATGCTGAAATGATTAGTCTTTTCCCAGGGGCCATATCTGTTAATTCTGATATACTGGAACATCTGAGCGCTTTGAAGAAAGCAAAGGATTCGGTAACAATACCGGTTTTTGCCAGCATTAATGCAATCCTTGATGAAACATGGGTCGAATATGCAAAAAAAATTGAGGAGACAGGTGTAGACGGACTGGAGCTAAATTTCTATACAATCCCTGAAGGTGATAATAATGGCAATGACAATATTGAAAATAAACAGGTTAAAATTCTACGTGATGTCAAGGAAGCAGTCAGTATCCCTGTTTCCGTAAAACTAAGCCCTTATCATACCAATACATTGAAACACATCTCCGGCCTGGAAAATGCAGGAGCTGATGGATTTGTACTGTTCAACCGTATGTTTCAACCCGACATCGATATCTATACTGAAGAACATCAATTCCCATACACTCTCAGCAATAGTGAAGACAACAGATTGCCATTGAGATATGCAGGATTATTATTTGGCAATACCAATGCATCAATCTGTGCCAACACAGGAATAATGAATGGCTCTGATGTTATTAAAATGTTACTGGCGGGGGCGGATTGCGTTCAGGTTGTAAGTACTGTTTATTTAAACCAGATTGAGTTTATAGGTTCAATGTTAACCGAAATAGAAAAATGGATGGATTCAAGAGGATATCGTTCAATTGAAAGCTTCAGGGGCAGGATGTCGAAGAAAAATACAAATAATAAATTGCCGTACCATAGGGTACAGTATATGGATTTCATGATGACTACATCACAGATCCTGAAGAAATATAAAATAATCAATTAGATATTTCCTAAAAAAACAGGCATTTGACTAAAGAGCCACAAAGCCAGCCGGCAGTCTGTAGTAATAATCACTTAAGAATATTAACTATTGCTCAGTCGGGCAGGGATTCAAACAAGCCTCTGAGAAATGACATCGGAAAATCCAAAGTTTAATTAACTTTGATCATGTGAAAATCTCCCCATATGAAAAAGATCAGATTCCTGTTCCCTATACTTTTCATCGTACTAATTGGTTGTCGCTCCAATGTTGATTTTAATCAGGTTCTGGAAGATCTTCAGGAGAATCTTGATTTTGGAAATTTAAAGACAGTGATCCAGATCGCCGACTCCTTAAAAAAATACAAAGGCGAAAACGAGGAAGTAATCCATATTGCGGATTCGTTGAAACAGATCGCTGAAAGAATCAATCTCGATTTTTCAGTAAATGAAGCCGGGGAAATGCAACAGCTTGAAAAAATTGCTGGAAAAATATCTCCTGAAGAACTATCAGTTTGGGAAAGGAAGGGATGGCTCGAGTTCAGAATGATAGACGGAGAAAAAAAGTACTTTAACAGAGCTGCTTCGAATCTCCTCCTGATAATCAGGTATTATGAACATAAACAAGAAAGACTCCGGGCAATAGCTGATGACCCGGATATGATCTTCCGGCTGAAACATACTGAACAGGTCGAGAAATCCACTGATAATAAGAACAACATTGTGTTACCTGTAAAAATGGAAATTACTTATACACTTACTGTCCATCCCGATGTAGTACCTGATGGCGAAACGATAAGGTGCTGGTTGCCATGGCCCAAAATCAACCATCCCCGGCAGAAAGACGTAAAGCTTTTGAGCACTTCAAATCCGGTTTATAAAATTTCTCCCGACACCGCAATTCATAGCACTGTTTATATGGAAGAAAAATCGAGGAAGGGTAACCCGACAGTTTTTCAGATCTCATATGAATATACTTCAAATTCGCAGTATTTTAGAATGCCCGGAATTGATATATTACCATACAACAAAAATTCATACGATTATCTTAAATATACTTCAGAACAACTCCCTCATATCTGTTTTACCGATAACGTTAAACGACTCGCCGACAGTATTGCCGGCAATGATGATAATCCTGCTTCAATTGTAAGAAAGATCTATTTATGGTTTAAGGAAAATATATTCTGGACCGGCGCTCTTGAATATTCCATAATACCAAATATACCGGAATATGTAATTAAGAACAGCAGGGGAGATTGCGGGATGCAGACTTTTTTATTCATGTCGATGCTAAGGTACAGAGGGATCCCCGTAAGATGGCAAAGTGGATGGAAAATGACTCCTTACGACAAAAATTTACATGACTGGTGTGAAGTATATTATGAGGGGCCAGGGTGGATACCAGTCGATGTTTCCACAGATCTCCAGAATTCAGAAAACCCTCTGGTTAAGGATTTTTATCTTTCAGGGATTGACTCCTACAGACTCATCGTAAATGATGGAATTGCCGGACCTCTGCATCCTGAAAAACAATACCTTAGAAGTGAACCATACGATTTTCAACGAGGGGAAGCAGAATGGAAAGGTGGAAATCTTTACTTCGATAAATGGAATTATGAAATGAGTATTAAATACATTCAGTAAATAAATTTAGTATTTAATTTCATTATTACTATTTCCGTAATTATTAAGGCATGCAACATATCACAAAATTCTCTTTCTTATTCATGAAGATCATTCCAAATATGCAACATTAGACAGTTCATAATCGTATAATGTTATGAAAGCGATGGGCATTTGGGTTGAAGAAAATTCAATTGAACCTGGATAAGAACAAAATGAGGATTTTTTTCACTTTACTGTTTCTAATAATACTCTCATTAAATCTTAAGGGACAGGATTGTAATATTTTGTCTAAGGCGAATAGTATTGTACCCGACAGGTTATGTTCTCCCTTATCCGTCAATTGGCAGGTAAATTATACCGGGGTCAATAACGCCGGTACAAGTGTTCAGATTTTGTATGATTGGGATGATGGTTCAACAGTTACTGAGAATGCTCTTAACGTAGGACCCGGAGCCGTCCAAACCATTGGAAATCACACCTATGTATCAACCGGTCAAAAATGCAATTACCGGCCTAAAGCTACTTTGGTCGTCAATGGAGTACTATGTACCTCATCTACCCAGGAGCAGATAGTAACAGTATGGGATAATGATGATCATAATGGCGGTCATTTGCATATCAATCCCACTGTTTATCCTGTTTGTTTTGGTAATAGTGCCAATGTAAGGTTTCAGGATCTGACCCAATTTAATTGTGTCCCCCCACAGGAACAGGATGTACCCAACCTCTTCACCAGATGGGTTCAATGGATTTATGGGACAGATATCACTATGACCGGACTTCCTGTAACAATTGATGGGACACTGAGAACATTCCCCTTTTCTGGACCCATTATCACTCTTCCCGGCCCTGTTACCGGGTCAGGGGTATACTCGGATATGATAAATGTTGCAAATGATAAACTGATAGGGCAGTATTTTCAGGTGACATTACGAAACTGGAATTATTGTAACCCATACGACGACCCGAATATACCTGGAACACCAGTCGACACAGTAAATGGTGATCATCCCCCTGTGGTAACCACGGCAATAATTCTGATAGTACCTGATCCTGATGCGACGATAACACCAATAGATACTCTGTGCGTTAATGGTGATCCTGTTACTTTGAAGGCACATGATTCAGGTGGAAAATGGTCGGGAGACGGGGTTAATGGCAACAGGTTCTATCCCGGTGTTGCAGGAGCCGGGAATCATTTGATAAGCTATGATATTACAGATGCCAACGGGTGCAGTGGTTCCGACAAGATAACTATAACTGTAATGCCATCACCAGTTGTAAATATCAATCATGTCGGAACACAGTATATCAATGAACCGCCAGTTGTTCTTTCCGCGACACCACCTGGTGGAAAATGGATGGGAGATGGTGTAATTGATAATAATTTTTATCCCGATTCCGCCGGCCTGGGGACACATGTAATTAACTATCAGACATTACCCGATGAATTCGGATGTCAGAGTGAAGATACAATTCATATAAAAGTTATTATGCCTGCCGAACCAATAGCTTTTTTTGAACCTGATACTACAGGGTGTACACCTCTTATCGTTCAATTCAGAAATTCCAGCTCAAACGGAGAATCGTTTTTATGGGATTTTGGAGATAAATCATTCTCATCAGAAAAGAATCCATCGCATTCATATGTTATGCCGGGAAACTATATAGTTAAACTTACTGTAACTAACATTGCCGGAACATCATCTTATAACAGGCTAATAACCGTTTATGAGTCACCAACCGCGGTTTTTAAAGTCTATCCGACTGAAGTAATTAATAATTCACAGGTGGTGGTTTTTACAGATTTTTCAATTAACAGTGTATCATGGCTATGGAATTTCGGTGACGGAACTACTTCTACAGAAGAAAATCCATGGCATAAATATGCGACCGAAGGGACATATTCGATTAGTTTGAATGTGACTTCAAAAGATGGATGTACAGATTCAACCTCTTTCAAATCTCCTGTTAATGTAGATTATAAAACCGGTGAGATCAAGTTCCCTAATGTATTCAAGTGGAACGGATCGGGACCTACGGGTGGTTACTGGGCAGATGGTGAATTAGACGATAATACATTCAGGCCATTTTTTACAAATGTTATTGAATATAAACTTCAGATATTTAACCGCTGGGGAGTATTGCTTTATGAAAGCAGTGAACTCCAGAAAGGATGGGATGGATACTTTGAAGACACAAATCTTGCGCTTCAGGGAGTTTATGTATGGAAGGCAGTAGGACGATTTGCCGACGGAAAATATTTTAATAAAGTTGGTGACGTAACATTCCTGCATTAAGTACTCAAAACAGGCAAAATGTACATTGGAATCAGGAGCCAGAACTTCACTAACCGATAACTATTTTCCCAATCTGATATATTGTAAAGGATAAAATCCAGGCTATTCCTGTTGTATAGAACACAGTGAATGCAGCCCATTTCCAGCTTCCCGATTCTCTTTTAATGGCAGCCACAACACCGACGCATGGGAAGTAAATAAGTATGAACAACATAAACGAGAATGCAATAAGTGGAGTGAAAATTATTTTACCGGTTGAGTCTTTATCTGTCTGTATCTTTTGAACTAATGATTTCTTCCCAGAATCTGTATCAGTCTGGTAAATTACACCTAACGTACTCACGACTACCTCTTTAGCTGCTAGTCCCGATAATATACTGACACTGAGATGCCAATCAAAACCGAGTGGTTTCATTACTGGTTCTATTAAATGTCCGATCATGCCCATAAACGATTTACCTTGCTTCTCACTCTTCTGTTCAAGTATAAGCTGGTTTACCGATCCCGCTTTTTTATCTGAAGGCAGTTCTGATTTTTTAACAGTCGAAATTTCAGCCGGATAATCCTTTGAGTATGTAACTGATCGCGGAAAATTACTTAAGATCCATACAATTATAGATGCCAGAAGAATAACTCCCCCTATTTTCCTGAAATACAAGCTGGTTCTAAATGATACATGTTTTAAAATACTTCTGAAAGTCGGGACCCTGTAAGGAGGTAGTTCCATAACAAAGGGAATCTCTGCCATTTTGAAAAATACCTTCTTTAAAAATAATGCGGATAATACTGCAAACAATGCACCAAGGAAATACAGCAGAAACAAAACTGAAGCCTGATTTCTGGGGAAAAAAGCACTGATAAAAAGTATATAAACCGGTAATCTTGCACTACACGACATGAATGGAGTAATAAGCATTGTGATCAGGCGGTCTCTCCGACTCTCGATGATCCTGGTTGCCATTATTGCAGGCACATTACAACCAAAACCCATAAAAAGAGGAATAAATGATTTACCATGCAATCCGATCTTGTGCATCAATTTGTCCATGATAAATACCGCTCTGGCCATATAACCTGTATCTTCCATGAATGATATAAAGAGAAAGAGTATAATAATATTGGGCAAAAAAACAATCACCCCGCCAACACCACCAATTATAGCTTCTCCTAAAAAATCACGGAGAATTCCGGGAGCGAGATTATTTGAGATCAGTTCGGAAAGTTTACTGAATCCAACTTCCATCCAATACTTCGGATATCCTCCGAGCTTAAATGTGGTAAAAAATGTCAGCCACATAAAAAAAACAAAAATTGGGATCCCCAGGTATTTATTTGTCAGGTAATTATCTATTATTACCGTATTTCTTTGTCTTTCAACTTTACTGATTTTAAGAGTCTCCCTTAACGCTCCTGAAATAAAACCATATCGCAGGTCTGTTATGACAGTCTCCACAGGATCAGAAAACAGTTTCTCGAGCCTGGAGTATTCCTTTCTTCCAATATCTATTATCTCGGAGGAATTGACACAGCGTGTAATACTTTTTGAATATTCCTTATCATTTTCGAGCAGCTCAATTGCCAGATATCTGGCAGATATGACGTTAGTGAATGCCCTGTTCTTCTCAATTTTTATCCTCGATTGGATAGCACAAATTGAATTTTCGATTTCGATTCCATAATTAATATGTATGTGTCTGACAACCGGTTCTCTGACCTCATAAACTTCGATTATCTTATCAAAGAGTTCTTTAATTCCCTTCCCCCTGGAACTGATTGTTGGTATTATCGGTACTCCCAATAAATTGCCAAGAGAAACAAAATCGAGGATATCTCCCTTTTTCTGGAGTTCATCATACATATTGAGTGCGATAACAATCTGCACACCCATATCTATTAATTGTGATGTCAGGTAAAGATTTCTCTCGAGGTTTGAGGCATCAACTATATTAACAACTATATCAGGTTTATTATCGAAAATATAGTTTCTCAGATAGATCTCCTCAGGGGAATAGCTTTTTATTGAATATGTTCCGGGAAGGTCAACAATTGAAAACGTATAACCTGATTGCTTATAAGTAGCCTCTTTGGAATCGACAGTAACACCAGCATAATTCCCAACCTTTTCCTTTGAACCAGAAGCGTAATTAAATAGTGTCGTCTTCCCTGAATTGGGGTTCCCTACCAGGGCAACCTGAATGTGCCTTGTTTTTTCAAACCAGGATCCGTTTTCATCCTCACTTATCAGAACTCCATTGGAAGATTGGAATGTTTCTGATTTCAGGCCTCTCTCAACTTCAATTAACTGGGCTTCACTGTTTCTCAGCGAAATATGGTATCCCATTATCTTGTATTCAACAGGATCCCTCAGAGGTGCTTTTTTAATTACTTCCACCTTTTGTCCGACAACAAATCCCATCTCTGAGAGTCGTTGCCTGAACTGACCTCTCCCCTTTATCTTTAAAATTAACCCCTTTTCTCCCTCACTGAGATCATATAATGTCGTCATCGAATAATGTCAATACTTTGGAATAACTGTTAAAAGAAGCAGATTGTTCATAAAGGTATGATATGCGGTAAATAATAAATATTGAAAATGTCAGACAGGTTTTTAAAGAATCTCAAACTAGCAATCTGAAACTTGTCAAAATATTTCAGTACCGCAATTTCCGACGGCAAGTGTACCTTTATGCCTACCCGCAGCTAATCTACTTTCACCTTTACTACAATTTTGCGTACAGGAGAATTTACCCCATCCTTCAAACCGGGACGATGAGCATCACCGGGGAAGAAGATGAAGAAATTTGAAGGCGTTGCCTTACAATTTACAGCATTATCAAATGTCAGAAATTCAATGTCGTTTGCCTCATCATATGGGCTGGTAATTTCCTCAGCTGTATTCAGCGGTGCAATATTTATTATCTCTTTACCACTTTCCACATATTGAATGTCAATATATTTTCTGTGTGCCTCAAATTTCGCATCAGCCTCATTTTTGCTTGTATACTCGCTTACGGTTGCAAAAAGGTTAGTGCCGTCAATATCATATCGTTTTAAATCAAGTTTTGCCAGATCACTGTTTTTCAAAAACGCAAAAGCCTTATCCCATCTCTCTTTGTTTCTAAAATAAGATATAGCAAGCTCTCTTTTGTTTATCGAAGCATCAGGTGTAACCGTCCAGCCGCCTATCCATTCTTTTTCTGCAAACCACTTCTCTACCTTTTTGCTGCTCCATGTTGAAGGATCAGTGTCGCTTTTGCCTGATGTTAAGCCAAATAAACTTATAAATACCATAATACCTACAATTAATTTTTTCATTTGGATTACAAAATTTAAATTTGAATACACTAAATGATTAATCCAACCTCTTTTCTGCCTTGAGGCATAAAAAATTAAGGCAGTGCAAATATCGTAAAGTTTTTTTAAAAGATGCTAAAGAACTTTCAAGTACTGTGGAACCCTTTATACTTCTCTGAGCTTAAACTGCTTTTTTACAATTCATCACAATAAATAAGCTTTTACTTGAATCAGATTTCTTAGTTTTGTAAGTAATTATTTGATTTAATTATCAAACCAGAAGGCCTGATATGAAAAAGTTATTATCGATCGTTATTTTCTGTCTTTGTGTCTATAATGTTTATTCACAGGCAAATGAACTCTATCAAACCGGGTTGACTGCGGAACAGAATCTGAAAGCAATAGGCAACCTGGCTCCATATTCTACCGGGGGTGTAGGATTTGATACAAGATATGAAGGGATTAAAGGAAGCCCAAGATTATTCGATACACTCATGCCTTCATTTCTTAATATAAAAGGACAAGATTACTTTATACAACTGCAGGCTAATATCGACATTGTTTCGAATTCATTGATATTCTATTATCCAAAGACAGGAAAGTTGCTTTATATAAATTCAGATCTGGTTAATGAAGTAAAAATAATTAATGCCGGGAAAGAGATGCTTTTCAGAATATCAGACAGTAAATATTTCGAAAGAGATATTAAGAACGGGAAATTCTTTCAGGTTTTAAAGGATGGAAGCTTTTATTTTATAAAACTCCCTGTAAAAAAACTAATCCCTGCCGATTACAAAGATCCCTATAGTGCCGACAGACGATATGATGAATATACAACCTATTACAAATATTATATTATGAAGCCCGATAGTATTTTTCATCAGATCCAACTGTCAAAAAAATCGCTTTTTAAAATGTTTCCCGACAAAAAAGAACTGATAAATACTATTGTTGAAGCAAAATCTTACAATAATGACGAAGAGATGGTTCTTGATTTTCTAAACAAGCTATAATATTCTGATATTAAGATTATTAAAATACCAGGACTAACAAACAAATGTGTTCTTGTAATATAGAACCAAAATGGAGAATGGGAAATCTTAATCTAACTTAGTAAGCTATGGTTTATATTTTCCATAATTTTAAAGCCAGAGTCTAAATAAATTCTGACAGAACCTTAAACAGACTTTTTTTATCAAATGGCTTTGAAATGAAACCCGAGCATCCGCATTCAATCGCTTTATCTTTATCATCGGCGTAAGCTGTCTGAGCAATTATAGGAATTTTGGTGTTTCTTTTACGTATCAGTTTTACAGCTGTATAGCCATCCATGACCGGCATTTTAATATCCATTAAAATCAGATCGATATTCTTTTCAGCAAAGCATTTTTCTACAGCTTCTTTTCCATTATAAGCGTGGAGTACTTCAGCATTTGATCCTGCAAGAAAGTATCTGATCAGCTTAAAATTGCTTTCAACATCTTCTGCAACAAGAATTACTTTTTTCACAGGGAAAATAAAATTATCAGATGCTTTCTTCTCAATGACCTGATCTTGTTCCACCCTGGCCCTCTCATATGGAATTGTAAAAAAGAATTTGGTCCCATTTCCAGGCTCTGATGATAACCAGATTTTTCCACCGAGTAATTCAACATAGGCTTTAGAAATAGATAGTCCGAGCCCTGTACCTTCATATAATCTTGATACATTGTTTTGAACCTGATAAAACCGATCGAAGATCTTTTCATGAAACTGAGGTGAGATTCCGATACCAGTATCTGATATACAGAATTCCAGAAAATCATTTTTCCGATTACATGACAGTTTAATAAAACCTTTATCTGTGAATTTTACTGCATTGCTTATCAAATTTGACAGTATCTCGATTAATTTAGTACTGTCTGTCATAACCAACGAGTCAGAGTCGGCCAATAAAGTATCACATTCCATCTTAACGTTTTTCTTAGAAGCTTTTAGCAAGAACTGAACACATAAGGAGTTTAAAGCAGAATTTATATTTAATTCACTTTTTACAATTTTAATAAGGTTAGCTTCAATATTTGAGATGTCAACAATATCGGTAATTATCGAAAGCAGATGATTGCTGCTCTGCGTTATAACCTCAATATATGAATTTCGAGTCTGCTCATCAACATCTGGTTCGCCGAGAAGAGCCGAAAATCCAACAATTGCATTCATCGGAGTTCTGATTTCATGCGATATGTTATGTAAAAATGCTGTTTTAAGTTTGTCACTTTCTTCAGCCTTTTCTTTCGCCATGATCAACTCTTCTACAATCTGTTTCCTTTCAGTGGTATCATGACCAATTCCAACAAGTCCTGTGATATTTCCATCTTTATCGTGCAAGGGAATTTTTGTGGTTAGCAACCAGCGTTTTACACCTTTTGCACTGATAAACTCTTCTTCAAGGTCATACACCGGCATGCCTGTAGTTATAATTTTTTTATCATCTGCATAACCACGTTCGCCTATTTTGCCTGGAAATAGTTCGAGATCCGTCTTACCAAGAACTTCAGCTTCATCATTACATCCGATATTCTCCACATCCGCTCTATTGGCAATTACTTTCCTGCATTCTTTATCCTGTACATAGATAGGGTCAGGCAGGTTGTCAATAAGAGTACGAAGCATCCTTCGCTCCTGCTCGATAGCTTCCTCGGATTTCTTGCGGTCCGTAATATCGCGCAAGGTGCCTATGATTTTTTCAGGGAGCCCATTAGCATCAATACTTATCTTTGCCGAGACAGAACAATAAATATAAAACTCATTAAGGTCACCAAGGGTAATTTCAAAATCACTGACACTCCCATTTTTCTCTAATTCTGACAGGATTGAAATACGCATTTCAGGATCAGTGTAAAATTCATACATTGACTTACCAATGAGATCTTTGCGATGATATAGTCCTTGAGACACTTTCTCAATAGAAGGGCTGACATCAAGAATTGTTCCATCGATTGATGTCTCATAAAAAACATCCTGGACATTTTCAAAAATGTTGCGATATTTATTTTCGCTTTCTTTCAACGCATTCTCTGCATTTTTACGATCAGTAATATCCTGAACGATACCTACCACCTTAATTTTTTCATTGTCGGGTTCCAGCACCAATTCAGCTTTTGAATAAAGCGATCTTATGGCTCCATCGTTTTCACGTCTGATTTTAAATTCTATTTCATATGGTTCATTATACTTTAGCAAACGGTCCAGAGCCTCATCAAGCATAGAACGGTATTCGGGTAATGGAATATTTTTTGCATGTTCGTATGAAATTTCGTGAGTTTCCTGTACCAGTCCATATATTCTTGATGCTTCGTCGGAACCCCACATTGTTTTTAACGATAGGTCAAGCACCCAGTTACCAATATGTGCAATAGTCTGCGCTTTTTGAAGCATCATTTCACTGTTCCTGAGCTCTTCTTCAGCGATTTCTTTCTCTCTTGCCAGCTTCGATTTCTTAATGGAATTAATAATTGCCGGTCCAAGCCGGGAAAGATTATCTTTCAATATATAATCATCAGCACCGCTTTTCATACACTCAACGGCAACCTCCTCATTTACAGACCCGGTAACCAGAATAAAAGGGATAAACGGAGCCAGTTCATTGCGAAGAAGAAGGGCTGTCATCCCGTCAAAATGTGGAAGTGAATAATCGGAAATTATCAGATCGGGTTCAAAATTTTTAATACTATCAAGATAATCTTCACGGTTATCAACAAGTATTTTTGAAAAAAAGATATTATTTCTCTCCATTTCCCAACTGATCAGCTCCGCATCTGTTTTAACATCTTCCACAAATAATATCTTCAGCTTTACCGCCATATTATGTATAGTTTATTCGTTCTTAATATGATTCAACAGCAATTTGTTACCTCACCTGTCATCTTTTCGACCTATCAGTTGATCCTCTTTTCAGCTTATAGAATCATTCTGCTTCCTATTTAATTGGTTCGTTCACCAGCAGCCAGTACAATCCCAGGCTACTCATTGCATTCACAAACTGCTCAAAATCAACCGGTTTGACAACATAGCTATTCACGCCGAGCTTATAAGCTTCCATTATATCAGGTTCCTGTCTTGATGATGTCACAACAACAACAGGAATAAGAGCAGTTCGTTTATCGGACTTAATAATTTTAAGAACCTCCAGCCCGTTTACCTTAGGAAGCTTCAGGTCTAAAAGAACAACTTTCGGCGGATTAGTAAAGCTCCGCATTTCAAACTTCCCCCTGCAAAAGAAAAAATCAAGAGCTTCAGCGCCGTCCTTTGCTACCAGAATATGATTTGCCAGGTTATTCTTTTTCAAGGCACGCAGCGTAAGTTCAGCATCTTTTGAATTGTCTTCCACTATTAAAATTTCGACTGCACTAAAATCTTCCATGATATATTATTATTAAGAATGTGAGTACTATTTTGTATTGGCGTCGGGCATCAGGCGTCCGGTATCTCATTTAATATTTTCCTGTCGCCAGAAGCCCGTTGCCTTCTCTCGGTAGGCTGAAATAGAAGGTTGCTCCTTTTCCAATCGTACCTTCTGCCCATACTTTGCCACCGTGCCTCAGAACAATTCTCTTCACAATTGCAAGACCCACTCCATTTCCTTCAAACTCAGCATCAGTATGAAGTCGTTGAAAAACTCCAAATAACTTATGCGAATATTGCATATCAAAACCCACACCATTATCCTGAATATAATAGGTGACCATTTTTTCTGAAATACTTGAACCAATCTTAATCTCCGGATTCAGATTTTTAGACGAGTATTTTATTGCATTTGATATCAGATTGGTCCAGACCTGACTTAACAAAGCGAGATCTCCCGGAACCTTAGGCAACTTCCCGATTTTAAGATTAATTCTTTCCTTTTCAGATGGCGAAGAAATTCCCTCGAAGATCGAGCTGGTCATCTTTTTCATTTCAACCAGAGATGGATTCATGCTGCTTCTTCCTATTCTTGAAAAATTTAACAGATCATCGATCAGCTCTCCCATTTGTGCAGCACTTGAAGATATAACTCCACAAATTCTTTTACCCTCATCATCAAGCGCCTGGGTATAATCTTCAACTAAGATTTTTGTAAAGCCATGAACTGAACGAAGTGGAGCCCTGAGATCGTGTGAGACTGAATAGCTGAATGCCTCAAGTTCTTTATTGGCTGCTTCAAGTTGTTCAGTTCTCTGGGCAACCCTATGTTCAAGTTCTTGATTAAGCTGACGGATCTCAACCTCTGACCGTTTTCTATCGGATATATCATTATGTACAGAAACCAACACATTCCCGAATTTTGAGTGATCAAAAACTGTAACACTCGCCTCGGACCAAAAAACAGAGCCATTTTTTCTGATATTTTCGACTTCTCCTTTCCAGAAACCTTTATCAGCCAATGTGCTCATAATTTCTCTGGCTGTTTCGGCGGGATTTTTCACTGTAGGAGCATTAACAATTGAAACGTTTTTACCAAGCATTTCTCCTGATTCATAGCCAAACAACTCTTCGAATCTGGAATTAGTATAAACAATAATACCGTCATCCATTCTGACAAGATACACAGCTTCAGCCATATGACTCATAATCTCACTCTGCAGTTTCAGTTCTGCTTCTACTTTTCTGCGTTCAGTTATATCGATGATGACAGCAAGAAATACCGGGTGTTCTTCAAGTTCAACCATTTGCAGATGAACAGCTACCGGGTACAAGCTGCCATCGGATCTACGATGAAAAGTATCGAAAACGATTAATTCCTGTTGCTTTAGTATAAGCGGCTCTATAGCCTTACGAAAAGAGTCATCCGTAAATTCCGGTTTCAGATCCAAAGGAGTCATACTTTTCATCTCATTCATAGAATAACCAAGGTTCCGAAGAGCTCCCTTGTTGACATATTCGAAGAGAAGTGTTTCATTATCAAAAACATAGATTTCATTAAGACTAGACTCCAAAATTTGCAATAGTCTGGCCTGTGCCTGTTCAGCCAGTATCTTTTCAGTAATATTAACGAAAGTAGATAAAAAGCAGGGTTGTCCATTTACGTGCACAACAGACATCGAGGAGAGTCCGTAAATAAGTTTGCCCGACTTCGACCGGTATTTGATTACCTTGCCGAATATTTTTGCTTTTTCAGCAATCTCATTTATAACCCATTGCCTTTCTTTGTCAATGTCCCATATCTCCAATTCTCTGGCAGTCCGGCCTATTACCTCATCACGGGTATATTCAAAATCATCAAGAAACGTGTTATTTACATCCATGAATTTATTATCAACCAGCGAAGAGATAGTAATCGATACCGGGCTAAGCTCAAAGGCAGTCGCAAACTTCTCTTCCGATTCCCTGATAGCCCTCTCAACCTTAAGTTGATTACGATAGGCCCTTACCTGTTGATTCCATATCCAGAATCCAAAAATTGAAGCATTTATCAGAATCAATAAGATAGTCCCTATAATCGTAAAAAAGAATTGGTTTTTCAATGGCTCCTGTATCTCAGCTTTGTCAACTTTTGCCACCATCTTCCATGGAAAACCCGGTACATCGGCCAGCCAGGCCACAACCGGAATATTCCTGTAATCTAAACCCTGGGCAAGGCCAACTTTACCTTCTAAAGCCATTGATGCGGGAAGTGTTTCACTTAAAGGAAGCCTGAGTTTAAATGATGTATTTTGCCTGTGTCTCAATTCATTAAGAAACAATACGCTGTCACCATCTCTACGAATCAAAAGTGTTTCCGAGCTCTTACTCGGCGTGGGCCATGTCCGGATAAGAGGAAACAGTATCTTTCCCGGATTAATCCTAAGAATAATAATTCCAACCAGAGTCTGTTTCTTAATCACAGAATCAATAAGTGGAACAAGGATATCCATATGAACTGCGGGGACAATTTTTGATCTATGGAGATCCGTAATTATAATATTATGATTTTTTAATACATCTTTCAGTTCACCATCAATTGCATCACCGGCAACAGAATCATTTTGAATAGTCGATAATCTGACTTTTAGCTTATTATCAAGCAGTAGAACATTACTATAATCATTCCCTGAACTTACTGTATGCATCCAACCGTAAATCTCAGTTTTTAAATTCTTGTTTTTGTGGATCAGGAATTGTTCAATACTTCTTATCAGTGGCAAATTATCTTTGATAACATCGGCATCTGAAAGTCGCTCTGAATGCCATTCTTCAATCTGTCTTATTTTTAGTGATCCAATCGCAGAAAGACTATTTTCCTCATCAGTATAAATCCGGCTCCTTTGTTTGAGATAATAGTATGTTCCTGTCAGGATGATAGCTATCGAAAAAAAAATGAAAACCACTACCAGTTTCCATGGAAAGGATTTCTTCATATCCGGCATCGTGTCAATATGAGCCATCACTAAAGAATTTAATTATATTACTAAACAAAATATCATATAAATAGTTATATAATACTTAAAAACTTACTTACTTCTCAGCAAGATGACTAACAGCAATCTAAGGTTTAAGACAAAATCAATTAACAACAAAATCCTCTTCAGTATTTGCAATTTAATCATATTACCAGTTCTTAGTTGTAGGTAAATATCTAATAATCATGTAGGTGTTTTGACTACAAAATATTATTTACATTCACTGAAATATCAATAAATTAGATGATGAAGGCGACCTGACAGGGTCATTTTTCCTGATATGCAAAAAAAAAGTTATTTATGATTCGCCTTTTTTTATATAGATTTTATATTTTTTCATTTTCCGGATAAGGGTATCACGCGTAATTCCAAGGATATCAGCAGCGGCACTTTGATTGTACCTGACGCTTTGCAATGCTTTTTGTATCATCTGTATCTCATTATCTTTCAGATTCACATTGTCAATACCCTTCTCTCGGGAAGATATATTTTGTTGTTTTAATGGGAAATCTTCCACTCCCAGAAGGTTTCCTTTACAAAGAATAATAGCTCTTTCAACCATATTACGTAATTCCCTGACGTTTCCCGGGAAATCATATTTAAAGAGGGAATTATAGACTTCCTTTGATACCTCAATTTTAGGTTTATTAAACCGTGTTGCATACATCCCGATGAAATGTGTAAGAAGAGGTTTGATATCCTGGGGTCTTTCTCTCAGCGCCGGAATATGAATATGAAGTGTATTAAGTCTGTGAAGCAGGTCGAGTCTGAACTTTTTTTCCTCTACCCTCTTGTCGATGTCATGATTTGTTGCTGATATTATTCTGAAATCCGTATGTATTGGATTAGTATCTCCTACCCTGGTAATAACCTTTTCTTCAGTAGCCCTTAAAATCTTTGCCTGCAGATTCAAAGGCATGTCTGCAATTTCATCGAGAAAAAGTGTCCCCTGGTCACAAACTTCGAAGAAGCCCATTTTATCATTTATTGCTCCGGTAAAAGATCCCTTTTTATGTCCAAAAAACTCGCTCTCAAGCAGCGACTCCGTAATGGCACTACTATTAACAGCACAAAAAAGATGATCTTTTCTTGTGCCTGAGTAATGTATGATCCTCGCTATATTCTCTTTTCCTGTTCCGCTCTCTCCGGTTAAAAGTACATTAGCATCGGGATACTCTGCGGCAGTAAGAGCCTGGTCGAATACTTTCAGAATCTGAGGACTGACCCCAATAAACTGTCTTTCTATCTTTTCTTCAAGAGTTTTTGAGATCAGCGAGTTTTTCTCTTCCATCTTTTTCAGCCGCCGGTGCATCTGAAGATATTTTTGCGTACGCTCAATAGCAATCTGAATATCAATAAATCTGAACGGTTTACGTAAATAATCAAAAGCTCCGAACCGCATAGCTTTAATCACAGTGTCCATATCGCCGTGAGCAGATATTATTATGACCTCCATACCGGGATATTTTAGCTTTACCTCTTTCAGGATATCGAGTCCGTTCACACCTGGCAATCGTACATCGAGTATAAGAAGATCAATATTATGTTCACTTAATACTTTGTATCCTTCCACAGCAGAATTTGCTTCAAAGGACTCATAATCTGAACCAATAAAAAACCCGTTTAATTCTTCTGTGAACTGTTTTTCATCATCAAGAATCAGAATTTTTATCTTCTCATTTTCTTCCATAATTATTTTCTCTTTTGAATTGACAGATCCAGTTTTATTCTGGTCCCCGACGATCTGTTGCTTATTATGTCGATGGTCCCGCCCATCTCCCTGATTATCTGATAGCAAATCGATAATCCAAGCCCAGTTCCCTTCCCTTCGACTTTTGTAGTATAGAAAGGTAATATAACATTGTTCAGATCATCATCAGTTATACCGATTCCATTATCAGTGATTTCCACAATTATTGACTGGTTCTCCTGATATGAGCTTATGCCAACGATCATTTGTTCATATGCAGGATCTATGTTCTTTTTTTCAATTACGGCATCCTTTGCATTTGCAAGAAGGTTAACTATAACCTGTTCAAATTTATATGTATTCCCTACTATATGCGGAATTTGCTTATCAAGCTTAAGGTCCAGAATGATACCTAAATGTTTGAATTGTTCAGTTATCATTGATACTCCATTCTCAATACTTGTGTTAATGTTAAATCCGGTAAGCACATAATCATCATGACTTCTTGAGAATGCCCTGATATGATCAATTATATTTCTTATTCTTAGTATATTTTCAAATATTTTGTCTGACTTTTCCTTAATGAATTCGACATTCACATTTTTGCTCCTGTCAGTCTCAAACAAAATTTTATCAAGTACCATTGAAATAATATTTAAAGGCTGATTTATCTCATGAGCAATACCTGAAGCCATTTCTCCAAGATTTGCCATACGGTCGGCATGCAATTGCAAGGTTTCTGCTTTCTTTCGTTGTGAAATATCACGAATAATGATCATCAGAGATAATGGGGTTCCATCGGGTCCTTCAATGAGTGTTGCGCTTAGCTCACCGGAGATTAGAGTTTGGTTTTTCCTCTTGATTCTTAACTCGATGTTTTGCGTAATACCTTCTTTTATGGTATTTTCAATCATCTGTTTTATTATATCATTTTCCTCCACCGGCACAAACTGAGAAAGCTTTTTACCAACTATTTCATCCCTTGTATCAGCACCAAATACTTTTAATCCAATATCAGAAACTTCTGCAACGATTCCTTTCAGATCGGTTATAATTATACCGTCAGGAGAGACATTTAACATAGTCCTGTATTTCTTTTCACTGACTTCGAGGGTGAGCTCCGTGAATTTACGTTGTGTAATATCCACGACACTCACAAGGCATTGTTTTTCATCTCCGATCAGCATCCCTTCAATATGAACATACTTTTGCTGCATGCCATTTATACTGAGCTCCAGCTCACATGTTTCCTTGCTTTTGCTCTTAAACACATTTTGAAAGAATGATTCGAACGCCTGTTCTGTGCTCTTTGATACATAGCGATTAAACTTACTTCCAAGCAATGCCGTGCGTTCCTTCCCAAGTATGATGGAACCACTGATATTAACATCCCGGATTTCTTTTTCAGAAGAGAGTGCAATATAACCCGATGGTGCAAGATCGAATAATTCAGAATATTTCCTGAGAGCAATTTCCGCCTGATCCTTGGCATATCTGAGTTCAGAATTTACACGAGTTAATTCGCTGGCATATTTTTTCAAAACACCTGCTTCCCTGATAATAATTTGTTTCTGACTGTACAAGTCGAGAAACACATTGATTTTGCTCAGAAGGAAATTATTATCTATCGGTTTGAAAATGTAATCAACGGCGCCAAAACCGTAACCCTTAAACATTTCCACCTCATTGAAATGACTGGCTGTAAGAAAAATGACCGGAATTTTATCAGCCGATCGTTCATTCATTTTCATTGCAAGTTCGTAGCCATTCATTACGGGCATTCTTACATCGATAATTGCCAGGGCTAACTCAACTCCATTGGTTTTATTGAGAGCTTCCTCGCCGGAATTAGCGATAATAAGGTTAACTTTTATCTTTTTTATAAGAGATTCCAGCAGGAATAGATTTTCCTTGTAATCATCTACTATCAGAAGGTTTGGAAGTTGATCCGAAGATGTTTGATTTGTTGATGTCTTAAGATTTTGCTGATCCACTTTTTAATTATTCATTGGTAATGTGAAATAAAAGATACTTCCTTTCTGCTCCTTGCTCTCGACCCATATTCTACCATTTAGATTTTCAATGAAATCCCTGCATATGATCAATCCCAGTCCCGTGCCAGGTTCACCTTCTGAACCGTTTCTGTTTGTTCCCTGATCAAGTTTAAAAAGGTTTCTGATCATAGCACGACTCATTCCGATACCTGTGTCGCTGACAGAAATCTCTACTTTCTCTTCATCTGAATTTCGGGCCGACACTAATATCTTTCCCCCCTGTGGTGTGAATTTCAATGCATTAGAAATGAGATTCCGCAAAATTGTAAGCAGCATATTAACATCTGCAAAAACTGTCAGGTTATCAGGAACTTTATAAGTTAGTTCAATTCCCTTATTCAGAGCTGATTCTGAAATTAAGGATATACTTTCTTTAATTACCGGTTGTAAATTAATTACTCCATAATTAAAGTGTGCTAATCTTCTTTGAACTCGTGACCAAATCATCAGATTTTCCAGTAGATCGGAAAAATTAGTCGTGGAGTTTTTAATATGCAGCGTAATCTCTTTTATCTCACTCACAGAGAGGGAATCAAATTCCTCGTATAAGATCTGAATAAATCCTTTGAGTGCATGAAGTGGATTTCGAAGATCATGCGCAATTATTGTAAAAAAATTGTCTTTTTCGGTAATTGCTGTAAGGAGTTGTTCATTTTTAAGTTTCAGTTCTGATTCTGATAGCAGCAAACTATCGATTTGCTTTTCCTTTTCAACCAATAGTTTTTCCAGATTAAGTATGTATATAACATCCTTTTTTTCAGACAATGCTGAATCTCTATCAGTTAATATCTCATTTTTTGAATTATCAGTCTCATTGTCAGGGGTTTTTGGGTTCCCATCAATACTCTTTATTTCTGAATTACCTGGAATTTTTATTTTGGCCATTTCTTCCTTTATTAACTTGTCGTTTGGCTTTATGATGTAGGAATAATCCTTATAACCAAATCAAACCTGCAACAGTAACTAATTATTTAACATTCAGATATAACCCCAAATATAACCAATAATTTGACAGGAAGTGACAAAACATACTAACCCATTAGCACTTTAAAGATCTATTTCAGAACGTTTTTTCGGAAGGCTTTGTATTATTGCGTACCTGATCAGCTCAGTAGTTGTTTTAAGCTTAAGCTTGATTAGTAATCTGGCTCTGTAGGTACTGATTGTTTTAGGACTAAGAGATAAATCTGCAGCTATTTGGGTAAATGATCTTCCTGAAGCGAGAAGGATCAAAACATCCATTTCCCTGGCGGAAAGTGATTGAAAAACCTGGTTATCTGACTTTGTTACCAGATCATCGGCTAGTTTATCAGCCAACTTCACCGAAATATATCTTTCCCCTTTCGAAACTTTGTGAACTGCTGTAAGAAGTTCTTCAGGAGCGCTTGTTTTTGTAAGATATCCGGCAGCACCCAATTTCAGAGCTTTTATAGCATACAGCTCTTCTGAATAAATACTCAGCATCAGCACTGCTGCGGAAGGCTGAACTTTTTTTATCTGTCCGATAAGATCCAGACCGTTCCCTCCGGGGAGGGAGATATCAAGAAGAATAACATCAAACTTTTCTTCCCGCAATTTTTCAAGCAATTCCTTTCCTCTTGCAGCTTCGCTTACTTTTTCGATTCTCTCATCATCTTCCAGAATCTGTCGTATGCCCCTTCTGACAACCGGATGATCATCAGTTATAAGCACTTTAATCATAATAACTTCTTTTAGCTGGAATCACAACTTTTATTGTGGTTCCGGATCCTTTCACTCCTTTTATTGAAACTTCTCCCTTAGCCGATTTTACTCTTTCCAAAATACCTTGGATACCCATAGATGTCAATGAATTAACTTTTTGAATGTCAATTCCTACACCATCATCCTTTATAGTCATTTCAATTGCATCCCTTAGCTTTTTAAGACTTAATTCCATTGCAGACGCACCGGAATGCCTGGCAATATTAGTTAAAGATTCCTGAATTATTCTGTAAAAAATTAAAGAAATAGTATCATCCACTTCAAATTCATCAGAATCATAATAAAAATAGCACTTGATACCCGATTGATTTTCAAATTTGCTGAGTTGAGATGTTATAGCAGGAACCAGCCCCAGATCATACAAAATTGTCGGTCTTAGAAATGTGGAAATTTCTTTGACACCCTCAATAGTTTCATTAATCTCTGTAATAATATCATCAAACTTTTTTCTGACTGCCGGCGACTGAACTCCGATCCTGCTTTTAAGCCAGGCTAAATCGAGGAAAAGTGCCGTAAGTCTCTGGCCAAGGTCATCATGCAGATTCATAGCGATTTGTGACCTTTCATTCTCCCTTACCAGGGTGAGATGGTGGTTAAGTTTTTCGAGCAACTTTTTTGATTTCCGAAGTTTTTTCTCCATTTTTTTTTGAATGGTAATATCGCGGGCGGCCGCAAATACTCCCTGTACTTCTCCTGCTTCGTTCTTAAACAACGCAGCATTATATAAAACATCTATTGTACTGCCATCTTTGTGAAGGATTGTAAGTGGATAGTTTTTGATTTCCCCTTTCAAGAATGCAATTTTATATCCTTCCCTGGCTTTATCAGGTTCTGTAAAATAATTTGAAAAATCACTTCCGATTAACTCCCTCCTGGTCAAACCGGTAGTCTTCTCAGTTGAGGAATTGACATCCGTAATTTTCCCATCCGAATTAATTGTAACCAGCGGATCGAGGCTTGCTTCTATAAGGTTTCGTGTATAGAGAGAAGCAGAGTACATTTCATTCTCCAGTTTCTTCCGGCTCGTAATATCAAAGTGTTCTGCCTGTAAATAGAGCAACGTTCCTTTATTATCTTTTACCTGTTTTGCAGCTACAAGAGCCCAGAATTTTTCCCCATTGCGCCTGTTCAATTCGAATTCGGTGGGTGGCATATAACCCGATTTATTGAGAATTTCAATTACTTTTAGTCTGTCATCAGGATTAGAATAAAGTTTTGCGCTTAAAGAATGCTCCTTCATCATAGAGGCCGCATCGGGATAACCATACATTTCAGCATATGCATTGTTTACCCTGATGAAACCACCTCCCGGTTTAGATTGCGAGATTCCCATAATTGAATTTTCAAAAAGACTACGGTATTCAGCTTCTCTTTCTTTAAGAGCTTCTTCAGCCTGCTTTCTCCGTAATGATATAGAGGTAAGAAAAGCAAAGTTCTCCAGAATGTCCTTAGGGGGATCAGGCTGATCTTTATCCATAGCAAGCAATGATGTACCATATAGCTTCCCATCAATGATATAAGCTATTCCAATAAACCTATCGGCTTTGATCAGCTTTTGAATAGCATCAGCCAATGTTTCAGGAATGGAACCAAAGCTTGCTTCATATAAGGTAGTCCTTACTCCTATAATTTCAGATACCATACCCTGGTATTCCGCATCACTTACTCTGCTGACAATTTTGTTAACATGCTCGCCGAGAAGTTTATCCACCTTTTCAAGGAGCTGAGGCTCAATTTCTATATGCCGAATGGTGATAGAGCGGTTAAAATGGTTGTATTCACTAAATATCGTTACACTCGCATTGGAAATTATTTTAAGCTGGATGGCTATGAAAGCTTCCATATTATCCTCCGGGGAAAGCTTTGAAAGGTCAACTGAGAATTTGTTAAGCTTTGCAAGGATGCTGTTCTGGTAAAACAACTCTTTTTCTGCCTTATTACGCTTTGCAATCTCTTTTATTGCATTATCGTATATTAACCTATACTTTTCTTCACTCTTAACTAATGCTTTTTCTGTTTTTTTACGTCTGGTTATATCTCTTATAATCAGTGTTGTGAGTTCCATCCCATCAGAAGTCATGAAAACGGATGAAGATATTTCAACAGGGAAAAGGGTCCCATCTTTCTTAATAAATGTCAGCTCTCCCAAAAAATTGCCTGATTCTCTGCGTTCGCTCACAGCGTCAATCAGCCTGGAATTCTGCTCGACAATTCCTTTTCTTCCAAGTTTGCATATCTCCTCTTTACTGTATCCCAGCATCCTGCATGCAGCATGATTTGCTGTATAGATACTGCCATCCTGTGAGCCGATCATCATTGCGTCAAGACTGTTATCAAAAAATGTACTATTTATCTCAGGAATATTTTCAAGAGATTTTTTATCTAAGGAATTTCTCTTTATCACGCCCTGGTCAATTTAAATATTCTGAATCTTTTCACGATAAAATGAAAGACATTTTACCCCCTCTCACTACGCATAAACTGACCTTTTGAGTTAGTCAGTAAATTCTTAGTCAGGTATGAAACGCCCGATCCAATTGCTGCAATAACTACCGGCCTGATTGTTATCCAGTTAATTACGCCTCCATTAGCCAGAAGCTGATAGAAGCCTGTTAAGAAGGTGCAAAACATTACAACGATTAAACCTTTAATAAAATCACGGCCGTTAAGTCTAAGAAATTTAGATCTCATAGGTTAATATATTTCAGACAGACTTCATTTTATAACAAATTTACATCAGAAAGTGAAAAAGATCAAGTAAAAGAGAATAATAATATCCAGGTGCTGAATGTGGAGTGCCTGGTGGTGAGTGTCTGGTGGTGAGTACCTGGTGTTTGGTGCCTGGTACTGGTTTGTTACTACCTTAGGTCAGTCATAATCAATTAATTGCCAGCTACCAACAACTTAACCAGCATCCAGCAACCAGTAACTACCAGACCTTCTCCATTAAAAGTATATTCCTCAGATCGTTAGGATTTATGTTCTCCCTAATCCTACCCGTATCAACTACAGAAATAAATCCCGATTCTTCGGAGATCATCACAATAAGTGCATCGGAATGTTCCGACATGCCAATAGCTGCCCTGTGGCGCATCCCGAAATGAGGTGGCAGTGTAACCTGTTCTGTGGTTGGCAGCGGACATCTCGCCGCGAGGATCAATCCTCCTTCAATAAGTACCGCACCATCATGCAGAGGCGTATTTTTGAAAAATATAGTTTCGAGTAATTCGGCACTGATTCGTGCTTTAATTATTTCGCCACCTTCGGAAAAGATATCGAGACTGCTTTTCCGGCCTATTACAATCAGAGCTCCTATCTTCTTCGCTGCCATACTATCCACAGCTTTTACTATCTCCTCAGCTTCTCTCGGGCTTCCCTGTTCATTCCTGACCAGAGAAAACAACCTGCTTAATGAAAACCTGCTTTGAGTAATATACTTATTCCCGATAACGAGTAAAAATCTCCTGACCTCTTGCTGAAAAACTATAATAAGGGCAATAACACCAACCCCAATCACCTGACCAAGTAATGCACTTATAAGCTCCATATTCAATGCTTTTACTACAAGCCAGAACAGGTAGATAAAAAATATTCCAAAGAATATGCTGAGAGCAGCCGTACCTCTGATAAGACGGTAAAGCTGAAACAATACTGTTGCTACAAGAAGTATATCAAGAACATCAAGTATGGTAATATGGAATGGCATAGTGATAAAATTATTGTCAAAAATAGAGAAACATTTTTTAAAATCTAACTTACACAGGAGAAGTCTTTTTACATTTCCCCCCACTTATTGTTTAGAGTTTGGTGTTTGCTTTTAGAGTTAAGCGATTCTGCTCTTTTCATTCTCTTGCGGTTTCCGTTTAATTTAACAAGCGTGGATTTTTAACTTTATTAATTAAACGAACGGTTTGCACAGCTTCCTTTACATCGTGAACCCGAAGAATATCAGCACCATTAAAAAGAGCTAATGCATTCAAAGCCGTTGTTCCGTTTAGAGCGTCTCCGGCAGTAATACCAAGTGTCTTCCATACCATTGATTTTCTCGATATGCCAACCAATAACGGTAATCCTGTGATTGAAAAATCGAAAAGTCTTCTGAGAAGTTCAAAATTCTGACTGATGGTTTTCCCAAAACCGAATCCCGGATCAATTATTATATCCTTCAAACCTGCAGATCTTAATCTGAAAATTTTTTCGCCAAACCATTTCAGAATATCAGCTACAATATCCCCATAATCCGTATTATTTTGCATTGTGCGGGGATCGCCTCTCATATGCATTAAGATATATGGCACTTTCAGATTCTCAACGGTTGAAAACATTTTACTGTCGGCATCACCTCCTGAAATATCGTTTATTATATGAGCTCCGCAGCCAAGTACCGCCTCCTTTGCAATATCCGCCCTGAAAGTATCGATCGATATTATTGCTTCCGGAAATTCTCCGGATATCAATTTTATAGCTTTCAGAACCCGATTGCTCTCTTCCTCTGAAGTTATATCTTTCGCTCCTGGTCGTGAGGAGTATCCTCCGATATCCAGGATATCTGCACCATCGCGCAACATACTGGCAGCTGCTTTCAAAATCTCTTCATCAGTTTTGAACTGACTTCCCTTATAAAAAGAGTCGGGGGTAATATTGATTATTCCCATTACCCTTGGGATTCCAAGGTCGAGCAGTCTGCCTGCTGTATTAATATAACGGGGTTTTTCCTGGTCCATAGTTTTAAAGAATAGACGAAAATAGCTAATTTATTATTTAAACCCTTCATACATTTCCATCTTTGCCATGTGGTTATTACATTTGTACAATATGAAATCACTCAAATGATGAATCTTTTTGTTATCGAGGGAGTTGACGGAGCTGGCAAATCGACACAGATAAAATTGTTGAGAAACTTTTTCTCAAAGAAAGGCTATGACTGTGAATATCTGCATTTTCCAAGAACAGAAACCCCCTACTTCGGCGAACTGATTTCAAGGTTTCTGAGAGGGGAATTCGGTTCTCTTAATGAAGTCGATCCCTATCTGGTGGCAATGCTTTATGCAGGTGACAGAAAAGACTCTTCTTCTTTGATAAAAAGCTGGCTGAATGATGGAAAGATTGTTCTCCTTGACAGATATACCTATTCCAATATTGCCTACCAATGTGCTAAATTACACGATGAACCGGACCAGGATAAACTTATGCAATGGATTTTGGCTCTTGAATTTGAACATTTTGGAATACCGGTACCCGACCTTAATATTTTTCTCGATGTTCCATTAGCATTTACAAAAAAAAACCTGACTGAATCAAGAACCGGTAATGACCGGACTTATCTGAACGGGAACAGGGATATTCATGAAGGAAGTTTGGCTTTTCAGAAGAAAGTCAGAGATCTTTACGTCAGAGTCTCAGAAATAGATGACCATCTCGCAGTAATCGACTGTAGTAATAGCAATGGTTTTATTCTGGCACCCGAAGAAATATTTGACCTTATAATAAAAATTTTTAACGAAAGGAAGCTCATCTGAAATGAAGAAAGTAAGGATTGTCAGCAGAATAATAATAGGACTCGTTTTTATTTTTTCAGGAACAGTGAAAGCAATTGACCCACTGGGATTTGCCTACAAATTTCATGATTATTTTCAGGCGTTCAACATGGGTTTTCTTAACTCTCTGAGTCTTATACTGGCAATATTTTTCTGTACTGCTGAATTTATTGCCGGATTCGCCATACTAACGGGAATAAGGCTAAGAGAAGGACTTTTGGGAGTCCTTATCCTTCTTGCGATCTTTACTCCTCTTACGTTTATACTGGCCCTTACTAATCCTGTTTCCGACTGTGGATGTTTTGGTGATGCAATACATCTTACCAACTGGCAGACCTTTGGAAAAAACATTATTTTACTTTTTTTATTTATAGCACTTTACACTGGCAGAAAACAAATCAAAACTCTTTTCAGCAAAACGAAAGAATGGCTGGCTATTTCAATAACTGCTCTTATTTTTATACTTTTTTCACTTGCAAACCTTAGATACCTCCCTATAATTGATTTTCTCCCTTACAAAACAGGAGTAAAAATTGCCGATAAAATGGTTGTCCCTGCCGGTACTCCCGTTGATAAGTACAAAACAACTTTTGTCTATGAGAAAAACGGTATTAAAAAAGTTTTCGATCTTAGTAATTATCCTGCCAATGACTCTGGTTGGAAATTCATTGAACAGAAGTCAGTTCTGATTAAGAAAGGATATAAACCTCCTATCCACGATTTTATGATCTTATCACCTACGGGAGAGGATCTGACCCAACAAATTTTATCGTATGGGGGTTATACCGTCTTGATGATTTCAAAAAAATTAAATGAGGCGGGAAAGAGACAAATGTCGGAAGGATTTAATCTGGGCAAATATTGTATGGCTAATGGGATTAGCTATTATGTCCTTACATCTTCAGGAAAAGATGATATTAAAAATTTTGAGAACGGACTGATTTTCTGCTCTACTGATGAGACTACCTTAAAAACAATGGTAAGAGCTAATCCGGGGTACATTCTGCTTAAGGACGGGATTATTATCGGGAAATGGTCGTGGGCAAATGTTCCTTCAGAGAATTGGTTTGGTAATCTTTTAGTTGCAAATAAATAATATAAGTGTCAACTTTAAACGCTCCAATATTACAGATCGTTTGTGGTACTGATTTTTATACATTAAATATTATTACAATTTAAAACATTGATTTTTATGAGAAAAAAGATTGTAGCAGGTAACTGGAAAATGAATATGGACCTGGCAGAAGGCCTGAAATTAGCAGGATCAATTGATAAGTATTTTAATGAAAATCCTTCCGAAAAAGCACTGGTTATTCTATGCCCTCCATTTATACACCTGGCCGGAGCAGCAGAAATTCTTAAACACGGTAAAGTGGCTCTTGGAGCTCAGAACTGTGCAGCCGAAGCATCAGGAGCATATACCGGGGAAGTCTCTGCATGGATGATAAAAAGCACAGGGGCTCAGTATGTCATCATTGGCCATTCTGAAAGAAGATCATATTATCATGAGGATGATAAACTTCTGAATAAAAAAACTTTACTGGCTATAAACAGTGGCTTAAAAGTGATATTCTGCTGCGGCGAAGTACTGGCTGAAAGGGAAGCTAAACAACATTTTCTTATCGTCAGAAGACAATTGGAGGAGGGTTTATTCAGTCTTACTGCTGAACAGATGGATATGATTGTTATTGCTTATGAACCCGTATGGGCTATTGGAACCGGTCTGACTGCTACTCCTGATCAGGCTCAGGAAATGCATAAATACATCCGTGAACTTATTAAAGAGAAGTATGGCAATGATTGCGCAAAAAAAGTTCCAATACTTTATGGAGGAAGTTGCAAACCTTCAAATGCCGCTGAAATCTTCTCAAAACCTGATGTGGATGGCGGATTAATAGGAGGAGCTGCTCTTAAAAAAGAAGATTTCATTGCAATTGTGGAAGCTTTTTAGGATGGCCCCCTGTCCCGCCGAAGCGGGACATCCCCCTAAAGGGGGACTAATTCTCTAAAAAACAAGTGTAATTTGTCTAAATGTCAGAGTATTAGCTCCCCTTTAGGGGAGATGCTGCGAAGCAGCAGAGGGGCTTTGCAGGCAGAACAAAATACCTTTAGGTGTTCGGGGATAAAAAGATTGAAAAAAGATTATGTCAATGATAAAAAGGCTGGTAATACTGATTCAGATATTTTTGTTTGGATATACTGGAATTCTGCATTCCCAGGCTAAATCGGCATTTTCCGGAGATCAGTCAAAGTTCAGTACTGAACTTACTTCTTATATGGGGCCAAACCTGAAAGCCGATGAACACGCAAATCTTAATACATTCATTTCCAGATGGGATAGTACAGCTTTCAGCCCTGATCTGATGGATAAAATAATGAACATGTCAAGCCAGCTTTCGGCACGGCAAATGAGAGCTGTACCGCATTTTAATGATTTCCTTACTTGCCTGAATACTTTTTTCGAATATAATCGTGATATCCCGTTCTTCACAAACTGGCTTAAAGGGTTAAGTGATCTGACATCCAATCAGACACTTTCAAACGATAATATCGACAGATACTTTAAGAACAGCTCTCTGATGGTTAAAGAGAATGTACTCTCCCAGTCAGGTAATGTTAAATGGAAAGCAAAGAATTGCACTTTAAGCTTTTTATATGATACAGCTGTTTATGTGCCGGTTTCAAAAGCGACATTAACCTGCCTGGTACAAAAAGACAGTACCGAATTATATGATGTCACAGGGAAATACTATCCGGAGTTACTGCAATTCTTTGGTACTAAAGGAATTGTTACCTGGGAGAAAGCCGGATATTCCCCAAAAGACGTTTTTGCTGAGGCCGATGATTATTCACTGAATATGACCAAAAGCAGTTTTTCCATTGACTCTGCAAAACTCACATATTCTACGTATTTTAAAGAACCGGCATTGGGATTACTCTCCGACCAGGCTGTTACATTTTCCAACAAGGATAGAGCTAATTACCCCCGTTTTGAGACTTATGCAAAAGAATTCAAGATTAAAAACTTATTTAAAGAGGTTAATTATGAAGGAGGACTCGCTTTTGAAGGTGCATATATAAAAGGAACAGGGAAAAATGCAGTCCCGGCAAAAATAACACTATTCAGAAATGATACTCTTTATCTTAAAATCAGTTCGAAAGAATTTGTATTCTCAAAAACAGGTTTGACCAGTCAGGAAGCTGCCATGTCGCTCTACCTTGATAAAGATTCAATTTATCATTCAAACCTGGGGTTTTCTTATTTTGAGTCTACCAGACAGGTAAATCTCTTTCGCACCAACAACCCTGTGTCGAAAAGTCCCTATTTCGATTCCTATCATAGTATCGACATGTATTTTGAATATTTGTCATGGAATATGAATGAATCAAAAATAATTATGTCGCGTGCAAGAGGCGCATCACTTGGCAAGGCACAGTTTGAATCAACTTCATTCTTCAATTCCTCCTATTTTTTACAATTGATGGGGCTCGATGAATACCATCCTTTAAACCGGCTTATAAAATTCGCAGAATGGTTTTATTCCGATACTTTCCCGGTTGAAGATTTTGCCAAATGGCTCGACAAACCTCTTGAAGCAGTTACGGGATTATGTATAGATCTGGCCAATAAGGGTTTTATTTACTACGACAGAACAAATAATGAGATTACAATAAAGAAAAAAACCAGAGATTTCCTCGATTCATATGCTAAAAGAAAAGACTATGATATCATTAGTATAATCAGCGAAACAAAAGCCCCTACGGATAATGCCATTCTTGATATGAAAAAATTCGGACTGACTGTAAATGGTGTAACAGGTGTCCTGCTGAGTGATTCACAGAAAATAGCAATTTATCCATATAACAGGCAATTGATAATCAAGAAGAACAGGGATATCGCTTTTGACGGAGTAGTAGAAGCTGGCCTCTTTACAGTTTTCGGTCATAAGTTTGCCTTCAGCTATGATACATTTAAGATCAGGCTTCAAAAAATCGATTCTATTAAAATATCAGTAGAGACTGAAAAGAAAGATAATTTGGGAAACCCCATTATCAGAGATGTAGACAATCTGATACAGCTTGGCACTGCTGAACTCTATATTGATGATCCAAATGATAAATCGGGGTTAAAAAGTCTGAAACAGTATCCGATAATAAATGCTACAACTTACTCCTATATTTTCTATGATAAGATTCCTGGTATTGAAGGTGTTTACAAACAAAAGGACTTCTATTTCAAGATAGATCCTTTTACATATGAAAATATAGATCATTATACAAATCAGGATATGAATCTTTCGGGAGAATTCTTCGGAGGAAATATTATCAAGCCAGTACGACAATATCTTGTAATTCAGGAAAATAATTCTCTGGGATTCAATATGACAATCCCCCAGGAAGGAATTGAATTGTACGGCAACAAGGGCATATTATACAATGCTCTGAGCATGAGCAATAACGGACTGGTGGGCAGTGGCACATTGAAACATCTGACGTCAACAACGGTATCCGATGAATTCAAATTTTACCCCGATTCAATGCTCACTCATGCATCAACATTCGTTACGCAAAAAGATTCAACGGGCAAATATCCTGTTCTGAACAGTCAGGACGTTGCCATTAAATGGTTAACTCAAAAAGATGAATGGAACGCGATTAATGCAACCGGCAAAACTTTTAACATGTTCGAAAACGGAACGACTCTCGACGGCAGTTTAAGTCTTAAACCCGGAATACTAAACGGGAAAGGAATAGTTAATTTAACAGATTCAAGGATCACTTCTAATCTTTTCAGTTTTTCTTCCAATGCGATTAAAGCCGATACCGCCGACTATACGCTTAAGTCATTGTCTACAAACGGCTACTCATTTATTGCTGAAGATGCAAATACCGAAATCAATTTTGACCTCAGACAAGCCCGTTTCAAATTGAATACCGATTCCTCACTTGTAAAATTCCCTGAGATTCAATATAACTGTACAATGACCGATTTTACTTACAATATGGAAAATCGTGTTCTCAGTATGGAACAAAAAGGTAAATCGAACACGCCTCTTCTTACAACAGATAAATTACTTAGCCTCGACTTCTCAAGACTTGACAGACCAACTTTTTTTGCTACAAACAATCTTCACGATACTGTTGCATTTTCATCATGGAAGGGAAGCTATCACCTCGATCAGGAGTATATTGAAGCGGAAAACATTAATTATATCCATGTTGCAGATGCGCTTATCCAACCTGAGAACGGAAAGATAGTTATCAACAGGAGAGCAAAGATTCAGCAGATGAATAATGCCATCATTGCTTTAAATCACAAACATATATTGCATTCAGCGAAGATTGATATTGAATCAACAAAACAATATACCGGAAGCGCTATTTACGATTATGTAGACGAAAATAAGTCTGTTCAGCAAATTAATTTTCCTGAGTTAGAGGTCGATACTGCAACAACCTACGCAAAAGGCTATATAGCTGCTTCTCAAAAATTTCTGATTAGCCCTGCATTTTCTTTTACCGGCGATGTTGCTCTTTCTGCAAGAGCAGATAATCTTACATTTACAGGAGCTGCAGGGATTATACATAATTGCAAGACGCTTGAAAGTTACAATATTAAATTTAAATCGGAGATTGATCCAAAAAATGTTATGATCCCTGTTGGTGATAAACCCAGAGATATAAATGATAATCTTGTTTTTTCAGGCTCTTTCATCAATACTGATTCAATTCATATCTATCCGGCTTTCCTCTCAGCTCAAAAATCATGGAGTGACGTTGCCATGGTAAATTCAGGTGGCTGGCTTTACTTTGATAAAGCAAAAGGAAGGTATGTTATAGCCTCCCGCGAAAAGATCATTGACAATACCCTACCCGGGAATATGGTTGCCCTGGATAAGAATTATTGCATATTATCGAGCGAGGGAAATATAAATTTAGGAGCAGATCTTGACCTGGTTAAGTTAACAAGTGCTGGTAAAGTAATTCAGGATATAGATTCCGGGAAAGTAAACATTGAGGCAATACTCGGACTTGATTTTCATTTTTCATCGGAAGCTCTTAAGGTTATGGCTGATGAGATAAGAATGATGCCATCACTTAAACCTGTTAACCTTAATACAGATCTGAACAACAAGGGCATGAAGGATCTCCTTGGAGTTAATATCGCAACTCAGGTGAAAAGTGACATGGATCTTTTTGGTACACCAAAGAACCTTCCGAAAGAATTTAGCTATGAACTTCTTCTAAATGATGTTCATTTTTACTGGAATGAATCTACCTCCTCTTTCCGGTCAACAGGAAAAATCGGTATCGGTTTCATTGGATCACAGCCAATAAATGTTTATGTGGATGGATATATTGATATTCAGCGAAGGCGATCGGGTGATGTATTCGATATCTATCTCAAAGCAGACGAATCTACATGGTACTACTTCTCATATTTCAAGGGAGTGATGATGACACAATCGGGCAACAATAATTACAATACAATTATTGTCAAAACAAAACTAAGCGACAGAAAAGACCCTCAATCATCGGTGAAGATGCCATATACCTATATGATTGCAGTTGAGAACAGACTCAATAAGTTTCTTCAAAGGATGAAAGAGAATAAAGCTGAAGATAATTCAGATGATCTGAACGGTCTTATAAAGTAATTTTGCCTCTTTCTCCAAGTTCAATCACTTCAAGATCGTGGATGCTTTTACCGTCAATCTGAAACCTGATTGCCGTCATGAATATGTGAAAACCGTTATAGCCTGCAGCTCCCGGATTCATGTACAAGAAACCGTTTTTTTTATCAAACATTACTTTAGCTATATGCGAATGTCCGCAGATGAAAAGATCTGGTGAATTTTTATTTATATAAGGCAGAATTTTACGGTCGTAATGTCCCGGTGTTCCACCGATATGGGTAATCCAGACTCTTATTTCTTCAGCAGTGAAAATCAGATTTTCATTATAGACTGATCTGATAATGCTGTTATCAATATTTCCATAAACCGCCCTGAATGGTTTGAATGAAGCCAGTTTATCAGCTGTTTCAATATTTCCGATATCACCAGCATGCCATATTTCATCACAATCTGCAAAGTGATCAAAAAGCCTCGGGTGAATCCAGCCATGGGTATCTGAAAGAAGTCCGATTTTCATATCTGAAAGCATTCTTAGTCCTTTTAGGGACTTGTATTGTACTTTGTGTTCACTTTTGACAAAAAATTAACCACGAAGGAACACAAAGGTTTTCACAAAGGCACACAAAGGTTAAACCAATTTATCTATTTTTATACAAAAAAATAATGCAGATATTTTATGCTCCCGATATAAATGGGAATACTTACATACTTGACAAAAATGAATCCAGGCATATTGTCAGGGTATTAAGAATGACAAGAGGTGATGATGTAAGGCTGATCGACGGTAAAGGAAACCTATATGAAGGTATCATCAGCGACCCTGATCAAAATATGTGTCAGATAGAGATCACCGGAAAAACAATAGATTTCGAAAAGAGAAATTACCGGCTTCATATCGCTATCTCACCTTTAAAAAATCCTGAACGATTTGAATGGTTTGTAGAAAAGAGTGTTGAAGTTGGAATAGATGAAATTACCCCTCTTATATGCAAAAACACTGAAAAACCCGGAATAAAGAGTGAAAGAATAAATAATCTTATCATCTCTGCGATGAAACAATCCCTCAAAGCGACAAAAACTATATTAAATGAACCATGCCATTTTAAAGATTTTATCATTAAAAATCTAGAAGGAATCCGGATGATAGCACATTGCAATGATTCTACAGAAAGGAATAAAATCGCCGGGGTATATTCAAGAAATGCAGATTCTATAATTATGATAGGTCCTGAAGGTGACTTCAGTATCGAAGAGATTGAATCGGCAGTACGACATGGTTTTCTTCCGGTACATCTTGGTTCAAGTCGTCTTAGAACAGAAACGGCAGGAGTTGCCGCCTGCCATTCCATTTACTTTATGAACCAGTGAAAATTAGAAAAGCACAGAATTTTTCTGTGCTTTTCTAACTTTTAAACTTTTTTCCTGATTTTTTTAATCAGGTCAGTTGTTAAACTTTTTTCCGGTACAGCATTTACCTGCCGGAGAAGGCCAATCACATCATAGAATTCACTGTTTAAACCCAACGCATCTTCAAAAAGATCTATGTTTTTAACTTTGATATCCCGGAATGTGATAAAAGGAGTAGAAATTAATACCATAGGCTTCATGTTTTCAATTTATTTAAAAACGCCCCCAGGTATTTATTATTGCATAATTAATTGTTAAAATATTTAAACTGTGAAACAATTCATTTTCAGTTCATCGTAAGGCTGATTTTATTTTCAACCATTAATCTTCTCATGTTTATAAGAGCATATCTCATCCGTCCAAGAGCGGTATTAATGCTAACATCGGTTATATCAGCGATTTCCTTAAAGCTCAGGCCCGCGTAATGTCTGAGGATAACTACTTCCCTCTGGTCGTCGGGCAGATGGCTTATCATACTCCTTATATCTTTCTGAATCTGTCGTTTAATCATATTGTCTTCTACATTGTCTTCGGCAAACGACTTTGAATTAAACAGATCTGATTCATAATTATCATTCGAAATAGTATTCATCTGTTTTATTCTGCGGAAATGATCAATTATAAGATTATGGGCAATTCTCATAACCCACGAAATAAATTTTCCGTTATCGGCATATTTACCTGATTTAACAGATTGAATTACTTTTAGGAAAGTATCCTGAAAGATATCTTCGGCAAGGGCCTGATCGCGTATATACAGACTTATATAAGCGAAAACTTTGTTCTTATGGCGGTGGATTAGCTTTTCAAAACACGACTCCTCACCTTTTATGAACCTCAGAATCAGGTCATAATCGGAAATCATTTTATTCATAACTCTCTCTTTAAATTAACTAGAGTAGAGATATTCTATAGGCAGCCAGATTTAAGTTAAAACTAATCGATATACAAAGAAAGCATTTTTTTTGATTTGAAAGTATTACTTTTGATCTTTAACAGAAATTTAACACATTTTTTACAGGATCAGATATGGAGGGTTTTATAGAAATCAAGGGGGCAAGGGTACATAATCTGAAAAATATCTCTCTTAAAATTCCCAGGAACAAACTTGTTGTAATAACCGGAGTATCAGGCTCAGGGAAATCTTCACTTGCCTTTGACACAATATATGCCGAAGGACAGAGAAGATATGTTGAGAGCTTATCCTCATATGCCCGCCAGTTCCTTGGCCGGATGAATAAGCCCGAGGTTGATTTTATAAATGGCATCCCTCCCGCCATAGCCATCGAACAGAAAGTAAATTCGAGAAATCCACGCTCAACAGTCGGAACATCAACCGAAATATATGATTACATGAGACTTCTTTTTGGACGGATAGGAAGAACCTATTCACCTGTTTCAGGAAAAGAGGTTAAGAAACATAGTGTAGATGATATAGTTGATTTTCTCTCATCTCTTGCTGAAGGAACAAAAGTAATTATAACCTCATCGGGTGAAATACCAGAAAATATTAAAGTTTCAGAATATTTCTCATTCCTTCAGAAACAGGGCTTTAACCGGATCGAGGCAGACGGGGAACTTATTAAAATTGATGATCTGAAATCCTTCGCAGCCTACAAACCCGGACAGCGGATAAATATAGTGATAGACAGGCTTGTAATAAATCATTCTGCCGATAGTTTCAGCCGTGCTGCAGACTCGGCGCAAACCGCATTTCAGACAGGCAAAGGATATTGCCAGGTGGTCATAACAGGAGATAATGGTGTTATAACGGAAAATTTCTCAAATAAATTTGAAGAGGATGGGATACTTTTTGAAGAGCCATCAGAATATTTGTTCAGTTTTAATAATCCGCTTGGTGCTTGCCCTGTCTGTGAGGGGTACAGTAAGATAATCGGAATTGACGAGAACCTGGTAATACCTAACCGGAACCTTTCTGTATATGAGGATGCAATTGTTTGCTGGAAAGGTGAAACAATGAAAAAGTGGAAAGAGCGACTGATTGCAAATGCTGCATTATTTGATTTCCCGATACATAAACCGGTATATCAGCTTTCAGATGAACAGATGCAGCTTCTCTGGAAAGGAAATAAATATTTCTATGGACTTAATAAGTTCTTTGAACATCTTGAAGAGAAAAAATTTAAGATTCAATACCGGGTATTGCTAAGCCGTTACCGTGGAAAAACAATTTGTCCTGAGTGCAAAGGATCGAGATTACGTAAGGAGGCCGGATATGTTAAGGTTGGAGGAAAAACAATACAGGAATTGGTTTCGATTCCTGTTGGAAAGTTATACGATGTTTTGGCTGCAATAGAACTTAGCCAATCAGATGCCAAAATTGCTGAACGTCTTATAAAAGAGATTACTGTTCGTGTTAAGTTCCTGATTGATGTTGGTCTTCCCTATCTTACCCTCGACAGGTTATCCTCATCGCTTTCCGGAGGTGAATCGCAGAGAATAAACTTAGCAACCTCGCTGGGAAGTAATCTTGTAGGTTCGATGTATATTCTCGATGAGCCAAGCATTGGTCTTCATCCCCGTGACACTAATCTGCTGATCAAAGTATTAAAAGAGTTACGCGACCTTGGTAATTCGGTGCTGGTTGTGGAACATGAAGAAGAGATAATAAGAGCCGCTGATGAAATAATTGATATGGGTCCGGAGGCAGGACGGCTCGGTGGCGAAGTGGTTTACCAGGGGGGACTCGATATTTCAACCTCAAATAAATCTCTCACTGCCAGTTATCTGAGTGGAAGACTGGTCGTCCCTGTTCCGTTGACAAGGAGAAAGTGGAACAGCTTTATAGAAATAAAAGGGGCCAGGGAAAATAATCTGAAAGGAATTGATATTAAGTTCCCACTTCACATTATTACTGTAGTTACCGGAGTAAGCGGATCGGGAAAATCCAGTCTGGTATCAGATATACTATATAAGGTATTATCTGACAGGATTAATGCAACCCACTTAAAGCCAGGTCAGTACCAGGATATTTCGGGTGATATCTCAGGGCTCACCGCGGTTGAGCTTGTCGATCAGAATCCTATAGGACGATCCAGCAGGTCAAATCCGGTTACCTATCTTAAAGCTTATGATGAGATCCGCAAACTTTATTCTGAGTTACAGGCTTCGGTTCAGAATAATTATAAGGCATCGCATTTCTCATTTAATATAGAAGGCGGAAGATGTGAAGAATGCCAGGGTGAAGGTATAATAAGGGTTGAGATGCAGTTTATGGCTGATGTTGAGCTTACATGTGAAAGCTGCAAAGGCATGAGGTTCAAAAAAGAGATTCTTGAGGTGAAATATCACGGAAAGAATATTTATGATATGCTGGAGATGACAATAGATGAGGCACTGGAATTTTTCGAAGCACATCCGGGGAAAAATGAAAAGAGAATCATTGAAAAGCTTAAGCCTCTTTCGGATGTTGGATTGGGCTACATAAAGATGGGTCAATCGTCGAGTACTCTTTCAGGCGGTGAGAGCCAGAGAGTCAAACTGGCATATTTTTTAAGCCAGGAACGAGGCAATGGTCATATATTATTCATTTTTGATGAGCCAACAACAGGTTTACATTTTCATGATATCAACAAACTTCTTAAATCAATAAATGCTCTGGTTGATCACGGACACTCTGCTATACTTATTGAACACAATCAGGAAGTAATCAAGAGTTCTGATTGGGTCATTGACCTTGGTCCGGAAGGAGGAGAAAATGGCGGATGGTTAGTTTTTGAGGGAAGGCCTGAGGAGCTTTCCAAATGCAAGGAATCGTATACTGGCAGATATCTGGCTCCGAAACTGGCTAAACACAATTAAAACATACAGAATTGACTCAAAAAATATTTTTTACCACAAAGTACACAAAGCAGGCACGAAGTTCGCAAAGGGAAAAACGTGATATTTATCCCGATAGCTATCGGAACTTTGTGTCCTTTGTGAATTTACTTTGTGCCCTTTGTGTTTAATAGATTTCTTCTTTTGAGAAAGCCTCTGCAAAATAAATTTTGTGCCTGCCGGTTATTTTTTGATTTTGAAACCGAACATAATTGCTACGCAACCGCTTGCCGGTGTCTCATTCGGTTTATTTAAAGAGTTTACTTTAACAACAATTTTAAGCTGCTGGCTCGATTGAAGCTTAAAGTCCCATGTCCTGGCATAATTTGCATCTTTATTGGAATAGAGTACATTTTTATTTGCATCGAGTACACTGAATTCTACTTCAGGAAGTTTATCTTCTCCGCAAATTGCGACTCTGTAATCCATATCGGAATAAAATGTTTTATACAATTCGGCCTCTTCACCTTCTACCAATATGGCAGCATGATAGTTCCCATCATGCGTATAGGCTCCTAATTCAGGGATACAAACTTTTTTTGCGAACGCTTTACACTGAGCATCAACATTAAGTGTTGTTACAGCTATAATCAACGCCAGTATCGGAATTATTCTACGTATTCTCATGGGGCTAGTTATTTACAAATGTCTTTCTTATGTCAGAAACTGTTGTGGCAAGTTCTTTAAATACTTCAGGAGTCATATCAGTTTTAATTTCTGATTTGAGAATAGTAGTATTTGATGTCTTGTTATACTCCGGTCTGATTTTTGAAGTCGTGATTGAAATTTTGTCAAAAACTACTTTTAGTTTTCTGACCTGAACTAACAGGTCATCCACGGCAGGGTTCCCTTTGTTACTCTCCAGTAAATTGATGAGTATGTCTATTGAAAGTTTCTGATCAATAATCCTTCCAACCAGTTTATTACCATTAAAATCTTTCATATCAACTAGTTGAGTAGATATATATAAACCCTCGAACCAACCTCCGACAAGCACCATTGCTGCAATTGCCGGTTGACCATTATCTGCGAGATATGAATTAGAGTTCATGAAAGTCTCACTTACAATCTCCATAATTACTTCGCTGTTATTTATATTTTCCTCGAGTTTATCAATCTGTGATTGTTCAATTGCTTTAAGTATCCCCAATCCGTCAGCCATCTTCTTGGCAGCATTCATATAATCAATAATCAGTTGGGTTTGTTCATATAAACTGGCAAAACTTAAATCGCAGGTATAAATTCCCAGGTTAAGGGCCATGCTTTTGATTGTCACATAATTATTTGCATTACCAATAGGGTTGAGCAGCGACTGATCAAATTTTGCATCAGCCGATTTAATAAGCATAGCTGATTCAAGTGGTGAAGGGAGTGCATTAAATATTTTTTCTGCCTGCTTAATCTCCTCTACAATAGCTGTTTTATCTTTAGGTATACTTACTGTTGCCTCTTCCTTGGGTGGTTTTGTACCTCCGGATTTACAGCCTACGAGCAGACTTGTAATTATTAAAACAACAATCAGAATTTTCGAAAAAATTCCACATTTTCTATTCATGATATAAATATTTAATTGTCAAACCTATTTCACGACTAAATTAGTATTTTATTTTTATTTTTCAAAAACAGCTTTAACTAATTGATGCTATTTCTAACTTTGTTAAAAATAATCTAAAAATGATAAAATCAGAGGAAAAAGTAAAAAAGCTTACAGAAATATTTAAAAAAGATAATAATATACAAATAACTGAGGAAATAGAATTGCTTCGCCAGGAGAAACCGGTTGAGGGAATTATTGGTTTACTTGTGGCTCTTTTTGATAAAACCAATGATATCTTAATAAAAAAGACAATTTCAGGATTTCTGAATGACCTCAAGGATCAATCTGCCTGTCATGAAGTTATGAATGAAATCCGCAAACCATGGAAGTCTGATACAATAAGTATGCTAGTTTCATCATGCTGGCAATCGGGACTCAACTATTCTGAGTATTGTCTCGATCTGACAAAAATATTTCTTAAAGGTGACTTTATTACTGCAATAGAATGTCTTACAGTAATCGAAGGGGCAGTAAATGGAATAAGCATAGAAAAGAGAAATGAGATAATAATTCTTATTAAAGAAAATCCCATCTCCTCTTCAAATGAAAAGGCCACTCTTACCTACGAGCTTTTATCAATTCTGGAAAGATAGCACTGCTCTGAATACAGGAATTCCGGCCCCTAATCTTCTGAAGAAAAATATTTCATAAACTGAGTTCTTTCGAAAACTGATGGTTTTTCGTAGTTTCGCCAGTTAAGCTTGCCCCTGAATTCGTCGATATTTTTGAAGCTATTTTTTGACATCCATTCTTTAATCTGATTATTAATAGTTTTCAGAAATGGAATTCCTTTCTTATACAATACTGAGCACACCTGCACTGTATCTGCCCCTGCCAGCAGATACCTTACAGCATCTTCCCCGCTGTGAACTGCTGTGGAAGCTGAAATATTTATTTTTATGACCTGTGCGCTGGTCATGGCGATCCACCTGAGAACATTACGCCGGTCTCCCTCACTGCTGAAAATTGAGGCAGGAACGATTTCCATATGATTAATATCAATATCAGGTTCATAAAATCTATTAAACAACACTACACCTTCAACTCCCCTCATATAAAATTGATCGATCATATATAAAATGTTAGAGAACCTGAACCCGATCTTTAAGGCAATCGGAACAGATACTTTAGCTTTAAGCTTTTCTATCAGATCAAAATAAATCTTCTCAGAATCAGCCGCAGATTTCTTCCGGTCAAGTGGCAGGAAAAAAACATTTATTTCAAGGGCATCAGCTCCTGCATCAACGATATCACGTGCAAAATCTGTCCAGCCATGCGATGAAAAACAATTAATACTTGGAATAACAGGTATATTCAGACTGCTTTTTGCAGATCTTATAAGGTTAAGATACTCGTCAATTGAATGTGACCTGGTATAAAAAGAAATATAATCATCACTCTCAGGATAACTTTCAGAAACAGGTATTTCAGAAATAGAATGTATGATCTGTTCTTCAAAAAGAGATTTTAAAACGACTGCTCCAGCTCCATTATCTTCAGCTTCCTTCAGGTTTTCAATAGTAGATGTGAGTCTGCTGCTGCTCATAATAACCGGGCTCTTTAAAGTAAGTCCAAGGTATTTTGTAGTAAGGTTTTCCATATAAAATATTATTGAAATTTATTTCTTTCTCCAAAAATCAGACTGCCTATTCTGACCATCGTACTTCCTTCTTCGATGGCCAGTTTATAGTCTCCCGACATTCCCATAGAGATCTCCTTAAAGCAGGCATTTGATCTGAAGAACGATGATTTAAGCGAATCATAACAATCTTTCAGATATCTGAACTCTTTCTTAACCTGCTCATTATCAGATGTAAATGTGGCCATTCCCATGATGCCACAGATCCTTACATTCCTCAGGTTTAACATCTTATCTGACTGAAGATCTTCTGTGAGGTTGTGCATGGAAAATCCGAACTTTGTTTCTTCACTAGCTATATGAATCTGAAGCAGGCAATCAACAACACGGTTTATTTTTAATGCTTCATTATTAACAGCAGATAATAGTTTGAATGAATCAATAGATTGGATCATACTTATAAACGGAACTACGTATCTTATCTTATTTGTCTGAAGATGACCAATAAGATGCCACTCAATATCCTCTGGAAGAAGATCCTTTTTATTCAGGAGCTCCTGTACCCTGTTTTCGCCAAAACTTTTTTGCCCGGTATTATATGCTTCCAAAATATCAGCTACCGGTTTTGTCTTTGAAACAGCAACCAGCTTAACTGTTGATGGAATGTGATGTTTGAGAATAAAAATATTTTCTGTTATGAATGACATTTATTTGAGTGCTTAAAGCAAAATTAGAAAAATAGATAGTGTATCTTAAGCATAAAGTAAATTATTTCTCTGTGTAACTCTGTGTTTCTCTGTGCAACTCTGTGTAAATTCCTATTTTTTTTAGTTACACGGAGAGCCACAGAGAAGCACAGAGAACCACAGAGAATAAAAAATCAGTCAAGCAGATGAATGACCAGACCGCTACGGAGTTTTGGTTCAAACCATGTTGATTTGGGCGGCATGATATTTCCGGAATCGGCTATTGTAATCAACTGATTCATTGATACCGGGAAAAGTGCGAATGCTACTTTCATCTCACCACTGTCAACCCTTTTTTTAAGTTCACCCAGACCACGAATACCACCAATAAAGTCTATTCGTTTCGATCTTCTGAGATCCTGAATGTCAAGTACGGGTGCGAGTATCTGATTTGTGAGTATAGTTACATCGAGTACACCTATAGGATCATTATCATTATATGTTCCTTCTCTGGCTGTAAGGCTGTACCATTTGCCATCAAGATACATCGAGAAGTTGTGTAGTTGTTTTGGTTTATAGGTTCTGCTTCCTTTATCCACAACAACAAATGCTTTCTCCAATCTGTTTAATAATTCCTGTGGAGAGAGACCATTCAAATCCTTGATAGTTCTGTTATAGTCAATTATCTTTAACTGATCTGCTGGAAAATGGACAGCAAGGAAGAAATTATATTCTTCAGTGCCTCGATGCGAGGGATTATTATCTCTTTTTTCTTTACCTACGAGTGCCGCTGCAGCTGTTCTGTGATGTCCGTCAGCAACATAAGTATATGGAACTTTTTCAGCGAAGAGTTTTTCAATAAGCCTGTTCGTTTCCTGATTTTTTATCACCCAGAAATGGTGCCCAAAACCATCGCCGGCAATAAAATCATATTCAGGTTTTTCCCTGGTTACAATCTTAGTAACAATATCATCAATCTCTTTCACTGCGGGATACGTAAAAAAAACCGGTTCAATATTTGCGTTATTCGCGCGGACATGGATCATCCTGTCTTGTTCTTTGTCAGGTCGTGTCAATTCATGTTTTTTGATTATACCGTTAAGATAGTCATCGACAGAAGCACAACCTACAATTCCGTACTGGGTACGCCCTTTCATTGTCTGGGCATATATATAAAAATGTGGTAACTCATCCTGAACAAGCCAGCCATTTTTCTGCCACTTTCTAAAATTTTCAAATGATTTTTTATAGACCAGTTCGGAATGACTGTCAATATCTGCCGCAAGGTCAATTTCTGATCTGGTGATATGAAGAAGAGAACACTCTTTTCCCTTTGCCATCTTCCTTGCCTCATCAGTATTCATCACATCGTACGGCAGGCATGCCAGATCCTTTGCCAGAGCACTGGGGGGTCTTAATCCCCTGAAAGGTTTTATAACTGCCATTTATTTATAACATATTAAGTACTACTTGTTTAGTCTATATTTTTCTTTCCCGGTATTGAAATATTCAACTATTTGTCTGGCAGCTGCAACACCTGCATTGATATTTGATTCTTCGGTTTGGGCACCCATCTTTTTGCTGGTAAAAATGTATCTCCCTTTATATTTTTCTTCAATAATGGCTTTGCAATCAGGTTCTATATCTGACAGATAACTAAAATCAGGACGTTCATCAAAAATCTTTAGCAGACCTTCCTCGTCTATTATTTCCTTTCTTGCAGTATTAACCAGTACGGCATTATGAGGCATTTTTTTTATGAGGTTATAACCGATAGATTTTCTTGTAATTTCATTACTTGGCATGTGAATGGAAATGTACTGGCATTTTAAATAGAGTTCCTCCACATTAATGCATTGTTTAGCTCCGTTATTTTTCATTACTCTTTCACTTACAAAAGGATCATAAGCGTATATGTCCATTCCAAATCCACGAGCAATATCTGCAACATATTTCCCAACATTTCCAAAAGCATGGAGACCTAAGGTCTTACCTCTTAATTCGGTTCCGGTCTTACCACTGAAACCACCTCGTATCTGATAAAGCATTAACAGGAATGCCAGCTCGGCCACTCCATTTGAGTTTTGCCCTGGCGTATTCATTGCCACCACATTATGCGCTGTACAGGATACAAGGTCGATATTATCATAACCTGAACCTGCACGGACAACAACTTTTAGCTGTTTTGCAGCTTCGAGCACTTCATCTGAAACAATATCGCTCCGCACAATAAGGGCATCGGCAGTGGCCACTGCCAAAAGAAGGTCAGCCTTATTCTTATAGTTCTCAAGTAGCGTGAGCTTAAGACCAGCAGCTTCAGCAACTTCACGGATTTGCCTGATAGTAATTGGGGCAAACGGCTTTTCGGTAGCAATAAGTATTTCCATCATTCTAACGTTTGTTTATTGAGACCATCAGCTCAGATACCTTGTATATTGACAAAATACTTAGTTTTTTGATTCAAACTCTCTCATGGCATTTACCAATGCCTCAACACTTTCTTTCGGAAGAGCATTATAGGTTGAAGCACGGAATCCGCCAACCGAGCGATGGCCTTCGATGCCAAGCATTCCTTTTGATTTGGCAAATTCAGCGAAGGGTTTTTCAAGTTCCTTATACTCAGGTGCCATCACAAAACAAATATTCATAAGAGACCTGTCCTCCGGATCAGCTATCGTGGGGATAAATAATCTGTTCCTGTCAATTTCGTCGTAAAGAATTTTTGCTTTTTCAATATTCTTCTTCTGGATGGCTTTTACGCCACCAAGGTTTTTTAACCAGGTGAGGGTCTGCTGAGCGGCGAAAACGGTAAATACCGGAGGAGTATTGAACATCGATTCGCCCTTGATATGAACCCTATAGTCGAGCATTGAAGGAATCGGTCTGTTCACTTTACCAAGCACATCTTCTTTTACAATAATAAAAGCCATCCCGGCCGGGGCCAGGTTTTTCTGGGCACCTCCATATATTAGAGAATATTTTGAAATGTCAACCGGTCTGCTGAAGATATCGGAAGACATATCAGCAACGAGAGGTATTTTTACATCGGGATCTTTCTTAATTTCTGTTCCGTAAATAGTATTATTAGTTGTAATATGCAAATAATCTGCATCGGAAGGAATGGTGTAGTTTTTTGGTATATAATTGAATAATTTATCTTTGGATGAAGCGACTTCTGCAACTTCTCCAAAGAGTTTAGCCTCTTTCATTGCCTTACTTGCCCATTCTCCTGTACTCAGATATGCAGCTTTAGTATTCAACAGATTCATAGGCACCATTGCAAACTGCAGACTTGCCCCGCCTCCGAGAAAGAAAACATGATAACCGGCAGGTATTTCGAGCAACTCTTTGAATAGTGCTATTGTGTCGTTCATACAGGCAACAAATTCCTTGCTACGGTGAGAGATCTCAAGTATGGATAACCCTGAACCTGCAAAATCTTTTATCCCTTCAATAGATTTATCAATTGTGTACTGAGGAAGAATTGAAGGACCGGCATAAAAATTATGTTTTTTCATAAAGGACTGTTTATTTTTATTAATAGATTGTTCCTGATCTCTAACCTACAAAAGTATATAAATAATAATGAGTATATGTTATCTGAATTAATTTGTTAAATGAACAGTTGGGATCCGGTTCAAATTTTACAAATCAGCAACCAGCGCTCCGTTTTTCATTACAGGAATCTTATCGGTATAATCAATTGTAAGACAGAATTCAATACAATCATCAAGATTTTTATCTCTCAGCCGGCTTCGCTGTGCTGATTTATCTATATAACCAGGAAGATCAGGAGATGCCATAGCCCAAAGATCCATTGCTGCAATTGTGGAATCACAAATTGTTTTGAAATGATTGCTTCTCATCAGTATCTCTGCGATTGCACCGGAACAGACAGTATCTTCAATATTAAATCTGTTTTTCCATCCGGCACAAAGCAATAATACATTATTGTCCTGGCTGATGAGCCATCGTGTGAGCGCACCTATGTTCAGGAAAGATCCTATAACTGTCATATAAGAGGACAATGAAAGGTTAATAATTCCTGTTCCGTTTGTGGTGCTGTATACTATTGTTTTACCCTTAACTTTTTCTTTTGTGAAATTGAATGGTGAATTCCCGAAATCTGCAAAATCAAGAATAAACCCATCGCGCTCAGCAGCTACAAGATAACCTTTTGATTTATACTCCCTGGCCTCCTCTGCTTCTGCAACAGGTATTATTGAAGCGGCGCCGTTTGCAAATGCAGTGCATATTGCAGATGATGCACGTAGTATATCAATAATTACCACGATTGAATTTAAATGCCCGTCAGGTTCAAACAGAGCAGGTGAAAAACAAGTTTCAAGTTTTCTTTTAGGCATATTATGATTTACTATAAATAGGAAGGTCAACAACCTTTGCTTTCAGATCTTTATTCCTGATTCGAATAAATATTTCAGTTCCGGTTTTCCAATATCCGTTGTTCAGATATGCCATTCCGATTCCCTGTTTCATCATTGGGGACATGGTTCCGGAAGTTACTTCTCCAATAAGCTCTCCCAGTGCATTTACAACTTCATAATGTTGCCGGGGTATCCCTCTGTCAAGCATAACAAAGCCTTTCAGCTTTTTCAGTACTCCCTCTTTTTTCTGTTTTAATAACAAATCCTTATCAATGAATTCCTTATTGTCGTTAAATTTTGTTATCCAGCCCAGTCCGGCTTCAATAGGTGATGTTGTATCGTTTATATCATTACCATATAAGCAAAAACCCATTTCGAGCCGTAGGGTGTCGCGGGCTCCCAAGCCTATAGGCCTGATATTAAATTCCTTGCCTGCTTCGAAAATTGCATTCCACAGTCTGGGGCCGTCTTCATTTTTTACATAAATCTCGCATCCTCCTGCTCCGGTATATCCGGTTGTAGAGAATATTACATCTTTAATACCAGCAAAATCAAGAACCTTGAATGTGTAATATTCCATATCTTCAACAGGAGTACTGGTGAGCTTTTGCATAGCTTTAAGGGCAAGCGGGCCCTGAATAGCCAGCTGGGCAATCCCATCGGAGTCATTAACAAGTTCTTTGCCTGTTGCCAGTCCGAACTTTTTCCCATTCTGAACGCACCAATCCCAATCCTTTTCAATATTTGCGGCATTTACAACAAGAAGATATTTTTCAGTATTATACCGATAGACAAGAAGGTCATCCACAATTCCGCCCTTCCCATTAGGAAAGCAGGAATACTGTATCTTTCCGTCGAATAACGCCGATACATCATTAGATGTGATATATTGCAGGAATTTGAGTGATGCCGGCCCGGTAACCCAGAATTCGCCCATATGAGAAACATCGAATACTCCCAATTTCTCTCTTACAGTAATATGTTCCTCATTGATTCCGAAATATTCTACGGGCATATTATATCCGGCAAAAGGAACCATTTTGGCGCCTGCTTCCTGGTGAAACCTAAAAAATGCAGTATTCTTCATTAAAGTTTAGTTTTTAAAAGATAACAGTATCTGAAATTATAACTGGAATGTGCAAAGCAAGTAAAATCTTTCCTTAAAAAATCTGATGATTATCAGAAATTGAAGATTTAAAACCTGAATTCGTAAAACAGACAAATTTTTTCTTAGTAAGCCGATGATGATCAGAATTCAAGGATCTTGAACTCAACTCTCCTGTTTTTCGCTCGTCCGGCAGCAGTAGCATTATCAGCAACTGGTTGCAACGACCCATAACCTCTGAACTCCATTCGCGAACGATCTATACCATTACGTATGAGGTAATCAACAACAGCTTTTGCCCGGGCCCCGGAAAGCTTAAAGTTGAGTGCTTCACTTCCTGTTTTATCAGTATGACCTGAAATTTCAATTTTCATCTGTGCATTCTCCTTCATAATATTCAATAAACGGTCGAGTTCAGTATATGAACCTGAGGTAAGAACTGATTTTCCTGTCTCGAACAGAATATTATTTAGTACTACTTTCTTGCCTACTTTAACTTTAATTAATTCAATATTCAGGATATAATCTTCTTTAGTCCAGTTTTCTGGTACATCGATCCTCCTGTTTTCAGAGAGAAAGCCTGTTGCCCGCAGTTCTATAGTATAAGATTTCTTTGCCGGTAATTTCAGCCTGTAAGTGCCATCCATATCAGAACTGGCAGTTGTTTCAATAAGCTCACCTGTAGAGATATCGTTAAGATCAATTTTTGCCAGTACAGGTTTTCCTGTCTCGGAATCCTTGATTTTCCCGATAAGAAAAACTGGTTGTTCTGCTGGCATTACAGGAAGTACGGGTGCCGGTTGTTTCATTACCAATATTGTATCCCTTATTATGATGGTATCGCGTTTTGGAGGCGGAGGGGTTACAATTACAGGCTCAGGTGGAAGTATTTTCCCCCGGTATATGTCTGTTCCTCCTGATCCGCCACTACGGTTTGAAACAAAATAGAATGTGCTGTCATTAACAGGGGATGGATAATAAAACAGCTCATCCCATGGGGTGTTTACAGGGTATCCAATATTCTTAACACTGTCCCACTCACCTGATTTATTTTTAGTACTGTAAAAAATATCAAATCCACCAATTGAGTTATGGCCCCTGGAGCTGAAAAATAAGGTATCTCCAGTTTTTGAAAACCGTACAGATTCCTCATCATAAATAGTATTAATTATTCTCCCGGCATTTTGTGGTTTTGACCATTTACGATCACTAATTTTCTTTATGAAGTATATATCCTTACCTCCCAAACCTTCTTTCCGGCGATCAGAAACATAATAAATTTCATTTCCTGAAGGAGTAAATGTAAATGATGTTTCTGATCCCCTGGTGTTAATACCAAAAGGTACAGATCCCGGGGTTTTCCAAACACCTTTTTTATTTATAGAAACTCTAATATCGCCATTGTTTGCATAACCTGTATAAACATACAGCATATTGCCGGACGAATTGAGATAAAGAGGTGATTCACTATACTTTGTATTTAATTCTTTCCCCGCTGAAACTGCAGACTGCCAGACATTATTGATTAACTGTGAAACAAAAATGTTCTCATCAAATTTTGTATCGGGATGACGTTTCCCTGAATTGGGAAGTTCTCTTCTTGAAGCAAAGTAAATAGTATTCCCGTCGGCAGAAAAGATTTCAGAATAGTCATCAGCCGAGGAGTTTATATTAGGTCCAAGATTATCAACAGATATTCTCAATGTATCCTTTGTTACAGTCAAAGCTGAATTACATTCCTCAATACATTTCCGGGCCAGATTTATGTTTTTTTGGGTTTTTTTCGAAGGAGAACTCAGGTAGGAAGTAAATTTTTCTATTGCATCTGAGAATTTCCCTGAATACTGAAGCGATTGTCCGGTAAGTAAATATATATCTCCGGCAACATCTTTGTTAAGATCGAGGGCTTTCAGAAAAAACCCGGCAGCATCTTCTTTTTTATCTGAGAAAAGTGCCGACACTCCGGCTTTATAATTCAACTCCGCGTTGGAATTATTATATACAAGAGCCTGCAGGTATTCATTATATGCATCATTATACCAAATGCCTTTTTCCCCAAAATAAGCATCTCCATTTATAACATGTTTCCATGCTTCTCCAAATCCGGGTTTATCAGTTTTGAAATCCTTTTTTCGGACAGACACGTCAGTCTGACCATCCAAAACTAAAGAACACAGTAGAAAGACCGTTATAAGAGAGCTGAGAAAATATCGCATATCATCCGGTTTTTATCAGCATAAAAATAGCACTAATTTCCAATTCTTAAAAACGTTATTGATCAATATGAAGAAAAACAGTCGCGTGCCGGAATAAAATATTTGTATATTTGTTTTAAATACGTCAGGGTAGTAACATAATTATATTTTTCAGTCAGATATGGATTACAAATTCATTAACATGGAATATCTCGATTCGGTATCGGGAGGAGATCCCTCTATCATTGATGAGATAGTTGTAATGTTTAAGGACCAATCGGTTGAAATTTACAATGAGATGAAAGCCCATCTGGCAAAACAAAATTATACTGCGCTGGGGTTACTTGCCCACAAGGCAAAATCGTCGGTAGCTATTATGGGCATGGATGATTTGGCACAAATGTTAAAGACTTTTGAACTTCAGGCCAGGGAAGGAAAGGAACCTCAATTATATGAACACTATTTAGAAAGGTTCAAAAGTGAGACAGACGCTGCAATCGTTGAGCTTAATGATCTAGCCAGTAACAGGTTAACCGGAATATGAATGATCAATATTGAAAAAAAAGATAAGATTGATATCATCTCCTTCTCAGTCAACATCATTAACGCACTGATTATTGATGAAATCAGGGAAGGGATTCTGAAATTAATTGATAATTCGAATTCTAAAGTAATAATTAACCTGAAGGGTGTGGAATATGTTGACAGTTCAGGTTTCGGGTGTTTCTTATCAGTTATGAAAGCTTCCAGAAGCAATTACGGGATATTAAAGTTCGCTAATCCTGAACCCCGGGTTAATGAAACATTTGAGACACTTCACCTGCAAACTGTTTTACAGATTTATCCTGATCTCGATACCTGTCTAAAATCATTCATATAGATAGTTCGCGGTTCAGATTATTTGTTTGCTGAAAACAAGATGATCACCTTTTACATCAACCACAATAGTGTCTTCTTTTGATATTTTTCCTCCAATGATCTCTTTGGAAAGTTCATTTACAATATCTCTCTGAATAAGCCTTTTTACAGGTCTTGCTCCCATCTGCGGATCGTATCCTTTTTCTGCCAACCATTCAAGAGCACCATCTTTTACACTGAGTTTCAGGTTAAACCCGGCAAGCATATGTTCAATATTCCCCAGCTGAATTTTCACTATTTCTTTTATCTGTTCTTTAGTTAAAGGTTTGAACATTACAATTTCATCCACTCTGTTCAGGAATTCAGGTCTGAGTGTTTTTCTTAATAATATGAAAATATCATTCCGGAGAATATCTTCTTCTTTTTCAGACATCCTGTTATTCAGTTTATCCATTCGATCCCTGATAATCTCTGATCCCAGGTTTGATGTCATTATAATAATTACATTCCTGAAATTTACTGTCCGTCCTTTGTTATCAGTTAGTCTTCCTTCATCCAGAACCTGTAAAAGCAGGTTAAACAGATCGGGATGTGCCTTTTCTATCTCATCGAGAAGAACAACAGAGTATGGTTTATGCCTTACAGCTTCGGTAAGTTGACCGCCTTCGTCATATCCTATATAACCGGGAGGAGCACCGATAAGACGTGAAACCGAATGTCTCTCCTGATATTCCGACATATCTATACGTGTCAGCATGTTTTCATCGTTAAAGAGGAAGCCCGCAAGGGCTCGTGCCAATTCGGTCTTCCCAACACCTGTTGTTCCAATAAAAATAAAAGATCCCAGGGGTCTTTTCTGGTCCTGCAACCCGGCTCTTGATCGTCGCACAGCATCCGCAACAGCAGTTATGGCTTCATCCTGCCCGACAACTCTTTTATGCAATTCAGATTCGAGTCTAAGTAATTTCTCCTTTTCGCTTTCAAGCATTCTCGACACAGGTATCCCTGTCCATTTTGAAACTATCGCTGCAATATCTTCTGATCTGACTTCTTCCTGAATCAATGAACCTTTAGCTCTTTTCTTTTCAATAAGATCCTTCAGTTCTGATATTTCCTTCTCCAGCTCTGTGATTTTACCATAGCGTATCTCGGCAACTTTTCCATAATCGCCACTTCTCTCCGCCTGGTCAGCTTCAAAACGATATGATTCCACAGCTTCCTTTTTAATCTGTACCTTTTCTATCATATCTTTTTCAGATTTCCATTCGGCTTTCAGCTCATCTCTTTTCGACTGCATATTGGCCAGTTCGCGCGAAATTTTTTCTGCTTTAACCGTATCACCATCCCTTCTGACTGCTTCCTTCTCAATCTCAAGACGTGTTATCGTTCTTTCCGCTTCATCAATCTCTTCAGGTACAGAATTCATTTCAAGCCTTAACTTTGATGCAGCCTCATCAATAAGGTCAATTGCCTTGTCGGGCAAAAACCTGTCTGTTATATAACGGGTTGAGAGATCGACAGCAGCAATGATTGCTTCGTCTCTGATGATAACTTTATGATGTGCTTCATATTTCTCGCGGATACCCCTGAGTATTGAAATAGTATCTGCCCTGTCAGGCTCATCTACCATTACTACCTGGAAACGTCTCTCAAGAGCTTTATCTTTTTCAAAATATTTCTGGTATTCGCTTAGTGTCGTTGCTCCAATCGCTCTCAGTTCCCCTCTTGCCAGCGCAGGTTTCAGGATATTAGCAGCATCCATAGCGCCTTCTGATTTTCCAGCTCCCACCAGTGTGTGAATCTCATCAATGAAAAGAATAATTTCTCCGTCAGAACCGATAACTTCGTTAATGACCGATTTTAATCTTTCCTCAAACTCTCCTTTATATTTTGCACCTGCAATGAGGGCTCCCATATCGAGTGAATAAATAATCTTCGATTTAATATCCTCAGGGACATCTCCTCTTATTATCCTGTGGGCCAGACCCTCTGCTATCGCTGTTTTACCTACTCCCGGTTCACCAATCAACAGTGGGTTGTTCTTAGTCCTGCGTGTGAGTATCTGTAATATACGCCGGATCTCTTCATCTCTTCCAATAACAGGGTCGAGTTTACCCGAACGCGCTTTCTCATTAAGATTGATGGCATACCTGTTCAATGAATTAAAAGTCTCATCGGAAGTCTGACTTTCTACAGTTGCCCCTTTCCTGAGTTCATTGACAGCCGCAATCAATTCCTTCATTGTTACACCATTGTCTTTAAGAATTCGGGCCATTCTATCATCTGTATCAAGAATGCCCATAAGCAGATGCTCAGTAGAAACGAATTTGTCTTTCATCCTGGCAGCATGATCATTTGCCTTTCTAAAGGCTTCAGAAACTGTGGAAGACACATAAGAATCAGCACCACTGACCTTTGGATATGAATCAATGAGATTGTCTGTTTCTTTTGCCAGGGACAAGGTGTTGACACCCATTTTCCCGAACAGAAAATTTGTAATGCTCTCTGATTCGCTCATTACACCTTTTAGGATATGAGCACATTCAACAGCTTGCTGGCCTTTCCCATTTGCTATCTCGAAAGCTTTCTGAACAGATTCCTGAGCTTTTAAAGTGAAATTATTGAGATTCATAATATTGTTTTTAATGGCTCTATGCAAAATTGCTGCCAGTGTTGGATATTGTCGTTTTGACATCTAATTATCAGAAGATTATGCCAATTTGACTAGATATTAATAATCCATTACCCACAAATCGAAGCGAAGCGAAGATCCCTACCGAAGCGTTGGGAGGTCTCAAAGGCTAATTCAAAGCACACAAAGAAATACTTATGATGGTTCATACTTTGTGTACTTTGTGACTTCTTTGAGTGCTTTGCGGTTAAAAGAAATTATCTTTGCCAAAATGTGAATTATGAGTAAAGTATCATGGAAGCCAGGCACAATGATATATCCATTACCTGCCGTAATGGTCAGCTGCGGATCGGAACCCGAAGAATATAATATAATAACAGTTTCCTGGACCGGGACTATCTGTACTGATCCGGCAATGTGCTATATTTCTGTCAGACCGGGTCGTCATTCTTATAATATTATCAGGAAAAACGGAGAGTTTGTCATAAACCTGACGACAAAATCACTGGCATATGCCACCGACTGGTGTGGTGTTAAATCGGGAAGGGATCATAATAAATTCTCGGAAATGGGATTGACACCAGCTTCTGCGACAAAAATAAATGCTCCTTTGATAAAAGAATCCCCGGTAAATATTGAGTGTATTGTTAAGGAGATTAAAGAGCTTGGATCGCATCATATGTTCATTTCAGAAGTAGTGGCCGTCAATGCTGATGAAAAATATATTGAAGAAAGCACTGGCCTTTTTAAACTGAATGATGCTCTCCCTATCTGCTATTCGCATGGCAAATATTACGAAACCGGAAAATTTATTGGCAAATTCGGCTTCTCAGTGGAAAAGAAAAAGAAGCATAAATAGAGATAATTGTGTTTCCATCAAATCACTCCGGCTGTCATTACAAATAATTCATAATACCCTAATAACCTTAGATTAATCTGAAAAACATTAATTGGTATTCTTTGAGTCTAGTAACTAATTTCATATCTTCAGACCGGAAATTAATAAACCGATTGTTGAATTATGAGTGAGAAGATCCTGGAAACACTTATGCAGTTGTTTGCTATCATTGCGAAACCTCAGACCAATGACAACGAGCGAAGAGGCTTTGTTGAGGTTTTTCTCAAGCGTCTGCTAAATCAGGAACTGGTAAAGAAATATCTCACAACATATGATGAAAAGTTTGAGGAGGCAAGAAAAAAACTTGAAAAGAGCAGTACTGAACGACGTGAAGGAGCTATTGCAATAAGGATACGTAAGCTTTGTAATGAGATAAATGAACAGGGTCAGCTCGACCAGGAACAAAGAATTGTTGTGGTTATACAGGCCCTTGAATTTTGCAAATCAGGCGGCCAGACTGTCAGCCAGCTTGAGTTAGGTTTCATCAGTACTCTTGCAGAGGGCTTGAGCATTACTCCGGTGGAGTATAAGTTCATTGAGAGTTTTGTTTTGAATCCATTTACCGATATCCCTTCAACTCCTGATCTTCTCATAATTAACGGAATAAAAAATTTTGAACATAAAAAGGCAAAACATGCCTATAAAGACCTGCTGAAAGGCCACATATGGATACTTTTTTTACCCTCTGTCAATAAGTATTTTATCAGATTTATTGGTTCGGGTGAGCTATCAATGAATGGTCAGTTATTGCAGGAGGATAAAGTATACCCTTTCAGTCAGGGGTCTTCGATTAAAGGATATAAAATAACCCCAATTTATTACTGGGATGTAACAATGCAGTTCCTTAAAGAGGAATTCCAATCATCAAGAGTAGTCTATGAAGTAAATAATCTTGAATACCGGTTCAAGAGTGGAACAGTTGGCATTCATCATATGAGCTTCAAAGAGGAATCAGGCAGGATGGTTGGCATCATGGGCGCCAGCGGGGCCGGGAAATCGACACTCATGGGAGTTTTAAATGGATCTTCCAATCCATATGATGGCGAAGTGCTTATAAATGGTATTAGCATACATAAAGAAAAGGAAAAGATTAAAGGGCTCATAGGATATGTTTCACAGGATGACCTTCTTATTGAAGAGCTCACCGTTTTTGAAAATCTCTATTTCAATGCCAAGCTCTGTTTTGATAACCTAAGTGATCAGGATATTGTTAAAAGAGTGGACAGCGTTCTTAAAAACCTTGGCTTACATGAAATCAGGAATATACAGGTTGGCAGTCCCCTGAATAAGAAAATCAGTGGAGGACAGAGGAAAAGGCTTAATATTTCACTCGAACTGATACGTGAACCAGCCATAATGTTCCTCGATGAACCAACTTCCGGTCTTTCATCGCGTGACTCTGAGAATATACTTGATCTTTTAAAGGATCTTGCACGAAAGGGTAAACTTCTGTTTATTGTGATCCATCAGCCATCATCCGAAATATTCAAGATGTTTGATAAGCTTATTATTCTGGATACCGGTGGATATCTTATCTATAATGGAAATCCCGTAGATTCAATTGAGTATTTCAAAAGGAAAATCGAACAGGCTAACTATAATGAGAGTGAATGTTATGTATGCGGCAATGTAAATCCTGAACAAATATTCAATATTGTCGAGACCAAAGTATTTACAGAGAGCGGTCAACCAACAGAAATACGGAGAATTTCGCCGGCAGACTGGAGTAACCTTTATAAAGAAGAAAAGAAGGAAGATAAAAGGGAACCAGGTGTCTCAGTGCCTGAAATAAATTTCAAGACTCCTAATAAGTTTAAACAGTTTATTGTTTTTTCAAAGCGCGATATCCTCTCAAAAATTTCCGACACACAGTATCTTCTGATTACACTTCTGGAAGCTCCGATTCTTGCATTTTTCCTTGCTTTTCTCATCAGGTATTTTGATGAAAGTATCAAAAATCCTCATTATACACTTTATGACAACAGCAACCTTCCGATTTATATTTTCATGTCGGTTATCGTAGCAATTTTCATGGGATTAACGGTAAGTGCCGAGGAGATCATTAAAGACAGAAAGATCCTTAAAAGAGAAGCTTTCCTCAACTTAAGCTGGAATAGCTACCTGATGTCCAAAGTATTCGTTCAGTTTGCAATATCAGCAATCCAGGCATTCACATTCGTCCTGGTTGGTAACGGAATTACACAGATCAGAGGGATGATGTTTGAGTACTGGCTGGTGTTATTTTCATGCTGGGCCGGGGCAAATATGCTTGGACTTGTTATCTCCGACAGCTTTAAGGCTGTAGTGACTATTTATATATTAATCCCATTTCTTGTTATACCTCAGATTATACTGAGCGGAGTTCTTGTAAAGTTTGAAAAGTTGAATCCTGACATCTCATCCCCTGTTTCAATCCCTATATATGGTGAGTTTATAACAGCCCGTTGGGGATATGAAGCTCTTGCAGTTCAGCAGTTTATATACAACGACTATGAAAGGCCATTTTATTCTTTCGAAAAGGAAATGAGCAAAGCAGTCTTTAAAAAAGACTATTGGAATGTTGAATTAAAGGGGGCTCTGGATGATATCATCAATGATCTGGACAAAGGTATTAAGGATAAAGAATTCAGGAACAACCTGCTTCTTGTATCCAATGAAATAAAAAAACAACTAATTCTGGTTCCTGATATTCCGTTTGCATTTATTGATCAGATAACTGCCGATAAAATTACTCCTGAAATTGCATCAGCTGCCATCAATTATGTCGAATCAATAAGAAAACTTTATGTTAACATCTATAATGATGCCAGCAACAGGAAAGAAATATTAAAATCGAAGCTTACCGATGAAAATCTTAAAAAATTTCTAAAACTAAGAGACAGCTACTTCAATAAATCTCTTGAGGACTTCGTGAGAGACAAGAATGAGACAACAAAGGTGATTGTATATAAGGGTGAACTGGTTCAGAAACTTGATCCGATCTTTATGGATTCAAAATACAAACTGATAAGAGCACATTTTTATGCCCCTGAAAAGCAGATTTTCGGAATGAAAGTTGATACTTATATTGTCAATATAATCGTGCTTTGGATTATGACATTCTTTATATACCTGATTCTCTATTTCAGATTACTTAAGAAACTTCTTGATTCTGTTGAAGATTTCTTTGGAAAAAAAATAAAAAGTTCTGATTAGGCCAAACCATTAAAAAATATTAAAGAGGCTGCCTCCTGAAAGACAGCCTCTTTAACATCTGATATAGCCGATTTGTAAGAACAGGTTCAATAATTATTCATTCAAGAATTTCAACCATTTTAAAAGGTACCCTGATAATAGATTCATAATCTTCTCCGGCTTCAAGCATATCCTCATCGTCTTCCTCATAAAACCAATTCACTTCAACTTCATTCTTGGCTTTATGTATTGCCTCAAGTTTCTTGAAAACATCGAGGATGCACTTTGAAGAACTGGTATTAAAGTATTCCAGACGTACATTAACCACAGTTTTTGTAAGTGGTGATTCTTTATATGTATCGAGCCAGTCTACCAAAGGTTTATAAAATTCAACTGAGTTTTCTGGAATTGAACGTCCTTTGATTTCAAAGACACCTTCTGTAGCATCAAATTTAACTGTTGGAGTTTTAGGGGTTCCTTCTATAATGATCGGTTCCATATTTATCAGATTTAATTGTTGAATTGATTATTCTTCATTCACTAAGATATTGAGATAGAAGAATGAAAAATGGCTGTCATATTCTTTAATTGAATATTCAAGCTTATTGCCTGTCTTTCTGGCAATATCGACCAGACCGAGACCACCCCCGCCCTTAGCTGAAATGCGCTGATGATTCAGAATAAACTTATAAAGTTCCTTTATTTCCTCATGACTTGACCTGTTAATGCGTTTAATCTTTTCTTCAAGTTTATCGATATTATCAGAATGCACAAAGTTCCCGGTAATTATCCTGTATCCGTTGTTTACTTTTTTTACTGCTATCAGACCAAACCTCTCTGACGTCTGATCCTCAAAGTCAGAGGGAACCTTGTCAACATGATGGTACAGATTCTGAAGACTTTCAACAAGGACATTATATACCTTTTTTCTGAGTTTAGATTGTTCACTAACCTCAACCATCTTATTCTCAACAGTGTCAAGAATATGATTTATGACATCCGAATCAACATTACCTTTATAATAAAGGATCGTATTCCCGGTCGAATTGTCTGAAAAATAATTCTCTATATTAAAGCTCATTTAAGCTTCATTTTAGACATGCTCAAGTATTTCCGATAACAAATATAATAAAAATATAAAGTTACCAAATTTTAACTTGCTCTCTTTACGGTTATTTTAAATAATGATCAGCATTTTGATAAATGGCACGAAATGATGTGATCAACATCGTTTATAAGATGATATCACTACCTAATCATGTTTTTTTGATCCCTGATAGAGCTCATATTTAAGTAGAATACATTCCAATGCCCCATTAAAAAGTACGTGCTTTTCTTTAGGTTTCAATCCGACATATTTGAGAGATTCCCTGTTTGAGGTAATTAACCAGGCAACAGATCCTGAGAAATTATGTTTCAAAGTTGTACCAATCATGCTATACAAAAGGTCAATTTCTTCCGGTTGAATTCTTTGTCCGTATGGCGGGTTCAGGAACAGATAAGATGGATCATTATTTGATTTAAGATTCTTAAAATCAGACACATCAAGAGATATTACATCGTTCAATCCTGCTCGTGCAACATTAGCTTTAGCAAATTGCAGGGTTTGTTCGGATATATCGCTTCCAAATATTTTTACCGGGGATGCACAGATCTGATTATTGCATTTTAGTTTAATCTTTTCAAATATTTCTTCATCAAAATCTTTCCAGCGCTGAAAACCAAAGAACTGGCGGAATCTTCCCGGAGGAATATTACATGCTATTAATCCTGCTTCAACAGGAATAGTGCCAGATCCGCACATTGGATCGGTTAGTGTTGCAGATGACTTCCAGCCCGACATAAGTATTATACCGGCTGCAAGGACTTCATTCAGTGGAGCTATTGATTGTTCCTGTCTGTATCCCCGTTTAAACAATGGAATAACTGAAGAATCAAGAGAAACAATAGCCTTATCATTGCTTATATGAAGGTTAATCAGTATTCCGGGGTTAGTGGTATCGACTGAAGGACGCCGACCAGTCTTATTTCTGAAATAATCCGCAATTGCATCTTTAAGAATAAGACCCGCATACCCTGTATGGCCAAAAAGAGGGGAATTAATTACAGGCACAATTGAAAAAGTATCATCGGGATCCATAAATCTATCCCATTCTATCTTTAACCCGCTTTTATACAGATCTTCTTTTGACCTTATCCTGAAGTCTGCAATCGGCACCAGTATTGACAATGCAGTTCTCAGACAATAATTTGCAGTATATAAAAATTCCCTTTCCCCTTCAAATAATACCGCACGGTTAACTATCTGTACATTATCCGCTCCCAGGCTGATAAGTTCCTCAGAGAGCACCTTTTCAAGACCGAACAGAGTCTTTGCTACAAATCTCATTATAAACTCATTGCCTTCCTTTTATTTATACCCAAGTATAGCATCATAGCTCTTTTTGTCAGAAATAATCCGGAGAGCTTTGTCAATCACTTTATCGTTCTCATTAATAATCTGATAAAATTCATTTGACTGCCATATGTTAGTCGCTACGTATGCCTTAAGAATTAATAAGATCTCTTCCTCCGACTTTTTGAATTGTTCTTCATTGTATTTTATTCCTTCAGCTTCTCCTTTAGCGAAGAAGGCTTTAAGATCCCCGGGACTGAAATTGAAATTTGTTTTAAAATCCGGGAATGATTTATACTGCTTATTTAAGGATGACCTGTTTTTATCATAAAACTCCAGAGCAAACGATCTCAGAACATCTTTTGCTGATAGCTTATTTAGATATGGAGAATTATATGTTGTGTCAGCAGATACGAAAACATCAGGCATTATTCCACCTCCTCCGTACACAACACGTTTGTTGACCAATGTTTTGTATTTCAAAGAATCAGGCAGATGTATGCTATCGGCTGACATAAGCTCTCCATCAGTATAACGTTTATAGAAGTTCTCATAATACTTGTCAAAACCCTCATTATAAGGTCGTTGTATTGATCTTCCGGTAGGTGTATAATAGCGGGCAATTGTCAATCTTATCATAGAACCATCGGTAAGGTAAAATCCGTTCTGCACAAGCCCTTTCCCAAATGTTCGCCTGCCCATGATTATTCCACGGTCCCAATCCTGCATAGCTCCGGCAAATATCTCACTGGCGGAGGCAGATCCCTCATCAGTAAGTACCACAAGTCTGTCAGAGGCCAAACTTCCATTTCCTGTAGATGTAAAATCCTGTCGCGGGGTTTTTCTTCCTTCCATATAAACAAGCAGTTTCCGGTCAGTAAAAAATTTATCGGCTAGTTCAGTTGCTGCCAGCATATAACCACCGCCATTTTGTCTTAAATCGAGTACAATGTTTTTCATATTACTCTTTTTAAGTGTTGCAACGGCATCTGTGAATTCCTTTTCAGTTGTTGCAGCGAATTTATTCAATTTAATATATCCGGTCTCCCGATCAAGCATATATGCTGCATCGAGACTTAAAATTGGAATTTTGTCGCGTACAATTGTAAAATCGAGGATATCTTTAACTCCCCTTCTCAATACAGTGATATTAACTTTTGTGCCCTTTGGGCCCATAAGTCTTTTACGTACACCTGCAGTAGAAATATTTATACCTGTAACTTTTTCACCATCAATTGTAAGAATCCTGTCACCTGCCTTTATACCTACTTTTTCTGAAGGTCCGCCTCCAACAGGCTCAACAACAATGATCGTATCGCGCAAAAGATTGAACTGAACACCGATACCCTCAAAATTTCCGTTTAAAGGTTCATTCATTTCTTTAACATCCTTTGCCGAAATATAAGTGGAATGGGGATCGAGGTTTTTCAATACTTCAATAATTGCCTTTTCAGTAAGCATGTCGAGATCAACTGAGTCAACGTAAAAAGCATCTATCAGGCTTAATGTCCTTCCGAATTTAAAAGTCCCTTCATTAAGCACCTGTGATGTTGCTGGAGCAGGAACCAGAAATAATGAGAGTATAAGTACTATTACATTTAAAAATATCTTCTTCATATTTTTGATTTTCAATTTTATATTATAGTTCAACAATTTAAAATCAGTAAAGTTCTGTAAAGATCTTCATGAACTCACCACCTCTTTTATTTTTTAAATTTATTCCCATTCAATGGTAGAAGGAGGTTTAGAACTGATATCAAAAACAACTCTGTTAATTCCTTTGACCTTATTAATTATTTCATTTGATATCATCCCCAGAAATTCATAAGGCAGATGCGACCAATCGGCTGTCATTCCATCAGTTGAACTTACAGCCCTGAGGACTACTGCATTCTCATATGTTCTTTCGTCGCCCATTACTCCTACCGACTGCACTGGCAGAAGGATGACACCTGCCTGCCAGACAGAATCGTATAGCCCGTTTTTTTTCAGACCATCAATAAAAATATCATCCGCCTCTTTAAGCATCTCAAGTTTTTCCCTTGTCATTTTTCCAAGCAATCTTATCGCTAATCCCGGACCGGGGAACGGGTGTCTTTTTAGTATGAAATCAGGAAGACCAAGGGATGCCCCCACTTTTCTCACTTCGTCTTTAAAAAGCAGACGTAGAGGTTCTATAACCTGCAGATGCATCTTTTCCGGCAGACCTCCCACATTATGATGCGATTTGATGGTGGCTGATGGACCGTTAACAGACACAGATTCAATTACGTCAGGGTAAATAGTTCCCTGCGCCAGCCATTTTACATCCTTAACCTTACTTGCTTCAGCATCAAAAACCTCAATAAAAACCCGACCAATAATCTTTCTCTTTGTTTCCGGATCGCTCACTCCTTCCAGCTGATCAAGGAATCTGTCAGATGCATTAACACCAACAACATTTAAACCCAGTCCGATATAGGATTCAAGCACCTTATTATATTCATTTTTTCTCAGCAATCCATTATCGACGAAAATACATGTAAGGTTTTTGCCAATTGCCTTATGAAGGAGAAATGAAGCTACTGTAGAATCAACACCTCCAGAAAGACCAAGAATCACCTTATCATCACCTAACTGATCTTTCAGGAGACTAACTGTAGTACCAATAAATGAATCAGGAGTCCAGTTCCTGGAACATTTACAGATACCTGTTACAAAATTGCTGAGAACCTTTGTTCCTTCTGTTGTATGATATACCTCAGGATGAAACTGAATTCCCCAGGTATTTTCACCCTTTATATGATATGCACCTGCTTCTACATCTGTTGTTGATCCGGTTATCTCGTATGTCTCAGGTATCCGGGTAATAGTGTCGGCATGTGACATCCATACCTGAGTGCCCTGATTAATACCAACGAAGAGAGGATCATTATTATTAAGATATACAAGATTAGCCCTGCCATACTCGCGTGTTCCCGATGCCATAACCTCCCCTCCGAAGTTTTGAACCAGATATTGGGCTCCATAGCAGACTCCAAGCAAAGGTATGATTCCTTTGATTCCAGAGAGATCGGGAGAAGGTGCATTATTGTCACGCACAGAAGCCGGGCTTCCCGACAGGATCACACCCTTAACACTTTCATCAGGAGTTGGAAAATGGTTAAAAGGATAAATTTCACAATAGACATTTATTTCGCGTATTCTCCTGGCTATAAGCTGAGTATATTGAGAGCCAAAATCGAGTATTAATATTTTTTCCTGCAAGATTTTATCATTTTAAATAGTGATATAATATTCCTTTCCCCGGCGTGCATTTTAGGAGTTTTTTTCTCAGAATTATTGTTTTATCAAATTAAAATAGATTCTGGTTCAAAGATAGAAATTCTTTTATAAAGGATCAGAAATATTCCCAACCTCATAATTCTTCCCATCTATAGCAGGGTATGTTTCAGGGAATATCTCCCGTGCCTCCATTACAAGTGGTGTAATATCTTTATACCTGGCCGAGAAATGTCCGATTATCAGAGTATGGGCATTTGCAGCGACAGCAGTTTTTGCGGCGTCATAAGTTGTTGAATGACCTGTTATTTCAGCAAGATCTTCCCTGGATTTATCGAAAGTAGCTTCATGGTACAAGAGGTTTACATTTTTAACAAAGGAAGCGAGTCGTTTAAAATATTTAGTGTCGCTGCAATAAGCGTAAGACAGAGGTTCTGACGGAGGCATTGTAATTTCTTCATTTTTAATTATCACGCCATCAGATGCGATAAAATCCTCTCCTTTTTTTATAGCAGGAATCCTTACCAGAGGGATATTAAATTTCACAATTGATTCTTTAATTATGTTCCTGTCCGGTTTTTTCTCTCTGAACAGGAAGCCGAAAGCAGGGACCCTGTGCTGAAGTGGGAAAGCTGTTACAGTAAGATACTTATCATTAAGGATGAGAACCGGATCCCGGGCTGAAAGTGGTATAAAATCGATCTGAAAGCTGAGTTTAATGTCAAAGTCATTTAGATGTGATCTCAGGATATTATCATAGTTTTCAGGCGCATAAAGATGAATAGGGTTTGTTCTTCCCATCAGGCTGAATGTTGAAAGCAATCCATAGAGTCCGAAAACATGATCGCCATGAAGATGGCTTATGAAGATATGGTTGATTTTTGCAAATCTTATTTTTGTCTTTCTGAGTTGCATCTGTGTGCCTTCGCCACAGTCTATTAAAAATAACCGCTCATGCACATTAAGTACATGAGCGGATGGATATCTTCCTGAAGTTGGCAATGCAGAACTGCTACCAAGAATGGTCAGTTTCATCGCACTCTGCAAAGCGATTTGTTTTATGATATCATTTTTTCAGCATCATCAACCGTTCCTGTAATAGTAAGCACGGTATCGAGCTGAGAAATAGTGATGAGACGTTCAACAGCTTCATTAAGGCCGCAAAGAACGAATACACCACCTGCATTCTTACATAACCTGTTGGCTACTAATATAGCACTTAGTCCAGATGAATCGCAATACATACATTTTTCAAGATCAAGGATGATATTCTTTTCACCCTTGCCTGAGACGAGCACCAACTCCGACTTAAGTGCCGGAGCTATGTGCGTATCAAGCTTTTCAGACTGTATCTGAATAACAGTACTGTTATTCCGGCTCTCAATATTAAAATCCATAGCGATAAAATTTGATAGCCTAAATTTAATTAATTTTTCGATTTCTTGGAAGCTTTATTCTCTTTTTCTTCCATTTCTTCTTTTAAAGCTGCCAACTCAGAGATATCACCAAGTGTAGTTTTTTCAGAAGCAGACTTCTGCTTTCTGGCTGATTTCTTTGGTGCGACAGATTCGGTTTTAACAGCAGGAGCTTCGGCTGCCTTCTTTTCATCTTCAAAAACTCTGCTGTGCGAAACGATGATTTTTTTTGCTGACTTATTGAATTCAATAACCTTGAACATAAGCTTCTCATCAACTTTTGCCATCATTCCGTCTTCCTTTACAAGATGCTTTGGAGTTACGAATCCTTCAACACCATATGGAAGAGCTACCACAGCGCCTTTATCGAATACTTCAACAACAGTACCTTCATGTACTGAATCCATAGTAAACAGATTCTCGAAGACATCCCATGGATTTTCTTCCAGTTGTTTATGACCGAGGCTCAAACGTCTGTTTTCTTTGTCAATTTCAAGTACAACTACCTCAATATCAGCATCAATTGCTGTAAATTCGGCTGGATGTTTGATTTTCTTCGTCCACGACAAATCAGATATATGGATAAGACCGTCAACTCCCTCTTCAATCTCAACAAATACACCAAAGTTGGTAAAGTTTCTGACTTTGGCAGTATGTTTTGAACCTACTGTATATTTTTCATCTATATTCTGCCATGGATCGGGTTTGAGTTGTTTGATGCCAAGCGACATCTTTCTTTCGTTCCTGTCGAGTGTCAGAATAACAGCTTCGATTTCGTCGCCTACTTTAAGAAATTCCTGGGCACTGCGCAGATGCTGTGACCATGACATTTCTGAGACATGTATCAATCCTTCGACACCTGGAGCAATCTCAACAAAAGCACCATAGTCAGCCATAACAACAACTTTTCCTTTTACCTTGTCTCCTATATTCATATTCGGGTCGACAGAATCCCACGGATGTGAAGTCAGCTGTTTCAGTCCCAGTGCAATTCTCTTTTTATCATCATCAAAATCCAGAATTACCACATTGAGTTTCTGATCCAGCTGTACAATCTCTTCGGGATGATTAACCCTGCCCCATGAAAGGTCAGTGATATGAATAAGACCATCGACACCACCAAGGTCGATAAATACTCCGTAAGAGGTTATATTTTTAACAGTCCCTTCAAGAACCTGACCTTTTTCAAGTTTTGCGATAATCTCTTTCTTCTGTTGTTCCAGTTCAGCCTCAATAAGTGCTTTATGAGAAACAACGACGTTTTTGAACTCCTGATTAATTTTTACAACCTTGAATTCCATCGTTTTGCCAACGAAAACGTCATAGTCGCGAATAGGTTTTACATCAATCTGTGAACCGGGAAGGAATGCTTCAATGCCAAAAACATCTACTATCATTCCACCTTTTGTACGGCATTTTATATAACCTGTAATAATTTCATCTTTCTCAAGAGATGCATTAACCCTGTCCCAGGAATTAATAGCACGTGCTTTTTTATGTGAAAGTAGAAGCTGGCCTTTTTTATCTTCCTGGCTTTCAACATAAACTTCAACTTTATCTCCAACTTTAAGATTTGGATTATAGCGGAATTCATTCAAACTGACAACACCTTCCGATTTGTATCCTATATTTATAACGACTTCGCGTAATGTCATCTGGATAACAGTACCAATCACTACTTCATCAACTGCTACTGTTGAAAGCGTCTCATCATAAAGAGATTCATATTCCTTATACTTGGGTGAATTCCGGAGTTCTTCACTCTCAAATGCTTCCCAGTCAAATTCTTCCGCCGTAACAGCAGTTCTTGATTCTGTTTTTGTCTTAAATTCATTTACCGTTTCATTCTCCGGTACTTCCTGTACTTTTTTAGGCCTTTTTTCTTTCTTTACTTCCTCATCGAATCCGTAATCCTCAGCTTTTAGAGTTTCAGTTTCAACTTCAGTTACAGTTTCTTTTTCAATTTCAGGAACTTCTTCCGTAACAACAGCAGCCACTTCATCTGAGCTTAAAGTTTCAGTTACTTCAGCTGAGCTTGAAGTTTCGGTTACTTCATCCTCAGATTCAATGTTTTCTATATTTTTTGCATTTTTTACCTCTTTTACCGGGGTTTCGCTTTTTTCAACAACCTCCTTTTTGGTTGTTTTCTTTTTGTTTTCAGTCATAAGATAAATTTAAAAGAACTAATAATTAATAAGTTAGACATTATTTTGTATGAAAAATTGGTTGCAAAGATATGACATTTTTTAAAAATGCCATAATATATTGTAGATTTTCACAGGGTTAACCTGATGAAGTGTGGTCAGCAGTAAGCTGCAAGTCGCTAAGAGCATGCCGCAAGCAGAAAGCCGCAAGCCTTTGCAAATATTTCCGTATTTGACTTGTTGTATTATCTTTGCAGGATCGATAAACTATTTTACTTAAATTATCTGAGGTTTTATGAGGATTATTGTTGTTGGTTCCGGGTATGTTGGATTGGTTACAGGGGCATGTTTCGCTGAAAGCGGGGTAAATGTTACTTGTGTCGATGTAGATAGTGCTAAAATTCAGAAACTTAAAAATGGAGTCATCCCTATTTACGAACCAGGACTTGAAGATATAGTCAGGAAAAATGTTGAAAAGAAACGACTTTCATTCACAAATGACCTGAAGGAAGGAATTGAGGGAACAGAAGTAATTTTTATAGCAGTTGGCACGCCACCGGGGGAAGATGGTTCAGCTGACATGAAGCATGTGCTTAGTGTTGCTAAGGATATCGGACGTATTATTACAAAACATTTGGTTGTAGTAACGAAGAGTACTGTTCCTGTAGGAACATCTGAAAAGATCAGAAAAACCATTCAGTCAGAAATTGATAAACGAAATGAATCAATACCCTTCGATATGGCATCTAATCCGGAATTTCTGAAAGAGGGAGCGGCTATAGAAGATTTTCTAAAACCCGAAAGAATTGTAATTGGTGTTGATAATGAAAAAACAAGGGAGATAATGAACAGGCTCTATATGCCATTTGTTCTCAATAATCATCCGATTCTTTTCATGGATATTGCTTCTTCAGAGATTACAAAATATGCTGCAAATGCAATGCTCGCTACGCGTATCAGTTTCATTAATGAGATAGCAAATCTATGTGAGATTCTCGGTGCGGATATTAACAATGTGAGAAAAGGAATTGGAAGTGATTCACGGATAGGGAGTAAATTTCTTTATCCGGGTACTGGTTATGGAGGCTCTTGCTTTCCAAAGGATGTTAAAGCGCTTATCAAAACGGCAAACGATAATGGCTATAAGCTTAATGTTATTGAAGCCGTTGAGAAGGCAAATGACTACCAGAAAAATGTCATTTTCACCAAGATGACAAAATTCTTTAATAATGATCTGAATAACAAAATAATCGGTATATGGGGTTTATCTTTCAAACCAAAGACAGATGATATAAGAGAAGCCTCTTCACTCGTACTAATTGAAAGACTTCTAAATGCGGGTGCAAAAGTTAAAGCATATGATCCTGCGGCAATTGCTGAAACAAAAAAGCTTCTCGGAAACCGTATAGATTATACTACTGACCAGTATGAAGCTCTGGTTAATGTTGATGCTCTTGCCCTGATGACAGAGTGGTCAGAATTTCATCTCCCTGATTTTAACAGGATGAGAGAACTGATGAAAGGAAAAGTCATTTTTGATGGCAGGAATATTTATGATCCCGAACAACTCAGAAAACTTGGTTTTATGTATTTCGGAATAGGAAGATGAGAGGCAGTAGGCAGTAGGCAGTAGGCAGTAGGCAGAAGGCAG
>DCFT01000133.1:0-8102 GCA_002319885.1 Bacteroidales bacterium UBA1797 | reverse complement strand
AGGCAGTAGGCAGAAGGCAGAAGGCAGAAGGCAGAAGGCAGTTGGCAATAGGCAGTAGGCAGAAGGCAGAGGGCAAATGGCTGAATGGAGTAAGCAATAGGTAGCAGGTATAAGCCGGATAAATAAGAAGAACTATCAATACTTCTTCCGGTTTTTTGGTAGCATTGCGCAGAAAATCATAGAGTTAAATAGAGAATACTACAAAATACAAGCCGAAAGACAAAAGGAAAAAGAAAAACAATATAAGATGAAAGGAATAATTCTAGCCGGCGGGTCAGGTACCAGACTTTATCCAATAACAAGTGCAATATCAAAACAAATGCTGCCGGTTTATGATAAACCAATGATATATTATCCCTTGTCAGTATTAATGCTTGCCGATATCAGGGACATTCTGATAATATCTACTCCAAGGGATCTCCCGGGATTTAAAAATCTTCTGGGTGATGGGAGTTCCCTGGGATTGAATTTCAGTTATAAGGAGCAACCTTCCCCTGACGGTCTCGCACAGGCTTTTATACTCGGAGAGGAATTCATTGGCAACGACTCTGTATGTATGATACTTGGTGATAATATATTTTACGGTCACGGCTTTGGAGACACTCTGCTAAAAACTGCTGAACTTAGTCATGGCGCATGTATTTTTGGTTATTATGTTACTGATCCTGAGCGTTACGGAGTTGTTGAGTTTGACAAAAATAAAAAAGTACTCAGTATTGAGGAAAAACCATTACATCCCAAATCAAACTTTGCTGTTACAGGTCTTTATTTTTATGATAATACTGTGGTAAACAAAGCGAAAGCTCTTAAACCCTCACCACGTGGTGAACTTGAAATTACGGATCTCAACAGAGTTTATCTCAGGGAAGGTGCACTTGATATTAAACTTATGGGCAGAGGCATGGCATGGCTTGATACAGGAACTTACGAAAGTTTATTGCAGGCAGCAAACTTCATCGCTACCCTGGAACAGAGACAGGGACTAAAAGCATCATGCGTTGAGGAGATAGCATTCAAAAGGGGATTCATCAACAAGAATCAACTATTGGATCTTGCTCAACCAATACAAAATAGTCAATATGGTAAATATCTTCTGAGGATCGCCGAGGAAGAAAAATATATATAGGAAGAATTAAAGTTAATGTTTTTATAAAATGAAAATCGTTGAAACAGGGTTCAAAGGACTGATTATAATAAAACCAATCATCTATACTGATACAAGAGGCTACTTTTTTGAAAGTTACAATCAGGTTATCTTTGAGAAAACAGGTATCTTTTTCAATCCGATACAAGACAATGAATCAAAGTCTGTAAAAGGTGTGATCAGAGGAATGCATTATCAGTTAAATCCTTTTCCACAGGCAAAACTTATAAGAGTTGTGATGGGTAAAATATTGGATGTGGCTCTTGATTTAAGAAAAGACTCCCTGACATCAGGAAAATGGTTCGGTATTGAACTCGACTCTGAAAATAAGGATCAGCTGTTTATACCTCATGGTTTTGCGCATGGTTTTTCAGTTTTAAGCGAAACAGCCATTATACAATACAAGTGTGATAATGTTTATAACCCTGAATATGAAAGGGGGATAAACATTAATGATCCATCGCTCGACATTTATTGGAAATTAGGTTCCACAACTCCAATAATAAGTCAGAAGGACCTTGCACAACCCATGATGAAAGATGCTGAAATAAATTTTTAGAAATACAGGAAATACCTATGGCGATAATATTAATAACCGGGGCTAAAGGACAGCTTGGAAATGAGCTAAATGTTGTTTCAAAAAAATTTTACGGATATGATTTCATTTTTACAGATACAGATTCACTCGATATAACAAGCTACGATCAGACTTCAGAATTTATTAACAAATCGAAACCCGACTGGATAATTAATTGCGCAGCATATAATCTCGTTGACCAGGCGGAAACCGAACCCGAAAAGGCGATGCTTATAAATGGAACCGGGGTAAAGAATATAACTGAAGTCATAAAGGGTTCCAAGTGCAGGTTCATTCATTTATCATCTGATTATGTATACGACGGACTATCAAATGTGCCCTACAGCGAGGAAGTAGCTCCAAATCCCTCTTCGGCTTATGGCAGGTCAAAACTGGCAGGTGAGAATTATGCATTGCTTCACCAGGGATCAATGATCATCAGGACTTCCTGGCTCTATTCTTCATTTGGCAATAATTTCGTAAAAACTATTCTCCGGCATGGCTCTGAAAAGGAAACCTTGAATGTAGTATTTGACCAGACCGGAACCCCTACATATGCAGCAGATCTTGCTGAAGCACTAATGAGCATAGTGTCAGGTGTAATACGGAATCAGATAGCAATGCATCCCGGGATTTATAATTATTCAAATGAAGGTGTTTGTACATGGTTCGACTTTGCCAGTGAAATTATCAATGAAGCAGGGCTTACATGCAAAGTGCTGCCAGTTCTTACGAAAGATTTCGGGCAAAAAGCACACAGACCGGTATATTCCGTAATGAATAAAAGTAAAATAAAGGAAAATTACGGGCTTTCAATTCCTCACTGGAGGACCAGTTTTATTAAATGTATGAAACTCTTATAATAACTATACTATTATGTTATCATTAGCTGAAATCAGGACAAGGGCCGAAAACTGGCTTGGCAAAGAATTCAATGCTGCGACACGCGATGAGGTTCGCGAAATGCTTGAAAAAGACGAAAAGAAGCTTATTGATGCATTTTACCAGGATCTCGAGTTTGGTACAGGAGGACTAAGGGGTATAATGGGTGCTGGTACAAACAGGATGAATATCTATACTCTTGGTATGGCTACTCAGGGCCTGGCAAATTACATTATCAAACAGCGTGGAAATTCAGGCATAAAGGTGGCAATAGCTCACGACTGCCGCAACAATAGCCGATATTTCGCCGAAACAACAGCAAACATCTTTTCTGCTAACGGATTTGAAGTTTATCTCTTTGAAGCTTTGCGTCCTACTCCGGAACTTTCATTTGCGATAAGGCATTATAAATGTCAGAGTGGTGTTGTAATTACAGCTTCACATAATCCTCCGGAATACAACGGATACAAAGCTTACTGGGATGATGGAGGTCAGGTTGTAGCCCCTCATGATGAAGCGATTATTGATGAGGTAAGAAAAATAACCTCTATTAATGATATTAAGTTCAATGGCAAAAAGGAAAAGATAAAAATCATTGGAAAGGAGACCGATGAGCTCTTTCTTAAAGAAGTGCATAAAATGAGTCTTAATCCTGAAATAATTAAAAAGTATAATGAAATTCCAATCGTCTATACTCCTATTCATGGAACAGGAATAACCCTTGTTCCTCAGGCATTGAAGCTGTTCGGATTCAAAAACATCATAAGCGTACCGGAACAAGACGCCCCGGATGGTAACTTTCCCACTGTTAAATCGCCTAATCCCGAGGAACCAGATGCACTGAAGCTCGCTCTTAAAAAAGCAGTTGAAACAAATGCCGAGCTTGTAATGGCCACTGATCCTGATGCAGACAGACTTGGCCTGGCTGTAAAAAACAGAAAAGGAGAATTCATTCTTCTCAATGGAAATCAGACTGGCGTTATTCTTGTATGGTACATCCTTTCACAATTTAAAGAAAGAAATAAGTATAAAGGCAACGAGTACATAATTAAGACTATTGTTACATCAGATCTCATAGAAAAGATTGCTGAAGCATATAATGTAGAATATGTAAATGTTTTAACAGGATTTAAGTTCTTCGCAGAGCACATCAGGGAAAATGAAGCGACTAAAAAGTATATTGGCGGCGGAGAAGAGAGTTATGGCTTTCTGCCGGGTGATTATGTAAGGGATAAAGATGCAGTAGCATCATGTGCACTGGCTGCAGAGGCTGCTGCATGGGCAAAAGACCATGGGATGTCTGTTTTTGAGCTTCTTCTTGATATTTATGTTAAATATGGTTTCTATAAGGAAAAACTCATAAATATTGTCAGAAAAGGGAAAGAAGGAGCTGATGAAATAAAAGCTATGATGACAGGTTACAGGAATAATCCTCCTGAAATGATCAACAATAGCAGGGTAGTTCAGGTAAATGACTATGAAAAACAGGTTTCTTATGATATTCTTAAGGGGACAAAAACAAAAATCAGTCTTATAAAGTCGGATGTTCTGCAGTTTATCCTTGCTGACGGTTCAAAAATATCTGTGAGACCTTCAGGGACAGAACCAAAAATTAAGTTCTACTTCAGTGTTAATTCTAAACTGGTATCAATAGATAAATTTGAAGAAACCGAAAAAATCCTTGATAAAAGAATAAGCGACATCATTTCAGATATGAAATTGCAGTGATGATGAAATTCAATAACCCTGCCTACCGGCAGGCAGGCACAAAGAGCACAAAGGTCTATGAACTAAGTTCCAAAAAAAAAATGTTCAAGAGATTTATAGAGATCCACGAAGTTTTACAGAGAAAAATCCATAAAATCTGACTACTTGTAACTTCAGGAAAGTCTCTGATAAAAAAAGTAAAAGACCGATGTTACTTTGCGACCTTTGGATTTGAGCCTTTGTAACCTCCCAACGCTTCGGTAGGGATCTTCGCTTCGCTTCGATTTGTGGTTTATGGATTGCCTTTAGTCTCCAATGATTTTAACGAGTACTCTTTTCCTTCTTTTCCCATCAAACTCCCCGTAAAATATCTGTTCCCATGGACCGAAATCAAGTTTGCTATCTGTAACAGCCACAACTACTTCCCTACCCATAACGGTACGTTTGATATGAGCGTCAGCGTTGTCCTCAAATCCATTATGTTTATATTGTGAATATGGCTTTTCCGGAGCAAGTTTCTCCAGCCATACTTCAAAGTCGTGATGCAGACCTGATTCATCGTCATTGATAAATACGCTGGCGGTAATATGCATGGCATTAACCAGTACTATGCCTTCCTTAATTCCACTTTCATAGAGACAATTCTCTACCTGACCAGTGATATTAATGAAAGCCCTTCTTGTGGATGTTTCAAACCAGAGTTCTTTCCGATAGGATTTCATAGTTGTATCATATTTAATAATTCAAGCAATATTGCCAACCTGAGAAACAGATTATTCAGGATCATCCTCAGAGATCTGACTAATCTTTGAGATCGGGGGAACTAAAAAATTCTTCTGCAAAATTCACAAGGTAAACCTTATCGGTTGACCGCGTAAGTGCTGTATAGAACCAACGCAGGTAATCTAAAGTGATTTCATTCCTGTTGAACATTCCCTGGTCAATAAAAACTCTCTCCCATTGTCCACCCTGTGCTTTGTGACATGTAACAGCATACGCAAATTTTATCTGCAGAGCATTGAAATAAGGATTATTTTTTACCGCTTCATACTGTTTTCTCCTGCTCTTAATATTAAGATTGTCAGCCAATATATTCTGAAAAAGTTCTTTATTTTTTTCAGATGGCAGGGCAGGTGTATCGAGATGCAAAACATCCATCATAACCTTGGCTTCAATTTCGAGGTTATAATCCGGAAATTTAAGTACCATATCAGCAAAATGGAACCCATATCTCTCTTCATATTTCCTTATTTTTTTCACCTCGGCTATATCGCCGTTTGCAATAAATCCTGCACCATCTTCTTCTTCATCAATAATAAAATAGTTATTCTTTACCACCATTATCATATCGCCGGAACTAATTTCTTCTTCCCGGAAAAAGATTTTATTACGGATCCCCTGGTTGTACCGGTTCGCCTGTTTATTTGAATTGACAACTATTATTGTGCCTTCCATTCCGCACATTCCATATGCAGTAGAGATCTCATCTATTAACTCTTCTCCCGTTATCCTAATCATATCCTTATAATTAATACAATCAAGTGCCGGGTGAACCAGGTTATTTCCAGCAACCTGCAGACGTACACGGGTTGCATTCATAAGAACACCTGATGTTTCACTCTGCCGTACGACCTGTTTAAGTTCACAGGATATCAATCCGAATCCATATTCACAAAGAGTTTCATTATTGAGAGCAGGACTCACATTTGACCCTACTGGTGGAAGCTGGGCCAGATCGCCTACAATAATAAGTTTGCATTCATTACCAGAATAAACATATTCAATCAGGTCATCGAGAAGCCTGCCACTGCCAAACAATGAAGAATCACCTGAATTATTTGATACCATCGATGCTTCATCGACAATGAAAAAAGTATCCTTATGAAGGTTTCTGTCAAGTGAAAAGCTTCCTAGTCCATCCTTTGAGGATTTTTGTCTGTATATCTTCTTATGTATAGTAAATGCTGGTCTTCCGGAATATGAGGCAAGAACCTTTGCGGCTCTTCCAGTGGGAGCCAGAAGAACCGAACGCATCCTCAATGAGTCGAGAGTTTTTACAACAGAACTTATGACACTTGTTTTACCGGTACCAGCATATCCTGTCATCAGGAATATAACGTCATTATTGTTCTCACAAATATAAGCTGCAATTTTCTTTAATGCTTCTGACTGATCATCTGTTGGAGTATTGCCCAGGTTCTTACACAGATTATTATATATAATTGTATCTCTCATGAGTATTTAGCAGAATTACAAACTGCTGCTGGATTTTTTTTCCTATTTTTGTTTGTAAACTTAACCAATCTTGACAACATTAAGAAATGCCTTTCCTGGAACTCTTTGATGAAACACTCGATATAAACTCTACTGAAAACTACGAGTTATGCATCCAGGTAAGTACTGATGGCTTATCATTCTGTCTTCTTGATTCAATCAGAAATAAATTCGTTCTGATCAGGTCGTTCGGAGCAGAAGAGAACATGTACTATGGTGCTGACAAGATAAGGGAACTGCTTCTGAAGGATGATTTTCTGACAAGGCACTACAAGAGGGTTCACTGTGTAATACCTACTCAAAAATTCACACTTGTTCCGGCACCGCTTTTTGATCCCGGCAAAAAAGATGAATACTTCACTTTCAATCACAATCTTGAAGAAGGCAATATTGTTTCTGTTGATAAAACAATTGATCCCGATGCGTTTCTGGTTTACTCAATGTCCAGAGCAATAAGTGAGCTGATTAACAGTACTTATCCGGGGGTTTATCCACATCACCATATTAAGCTTTTACTTGACCATACTTCTTCAATAAGAAAGAGTATAAACGGGAATTATGTACATGTTCATGTAGAGAGAGATTTTTTTAACCTGATAGTTTTTGATAACAACGTGCTTAAATTCTGTAATTCATTTGTTTACAGGAATATCTCAGACATACTTTATTATGTTTTGAACGCATTTAAAAATATGGGAATAAAACAGGAAGAGACGATCTATTTCAGTGGTCTGACAGAAAAGTATGATGATCTGTCATCCAGTTTTTCATTATATGTGAGAAATATCAAATTTTCCAAACCATCCGGCAACTTCACATTCAGCTATGTCTTCAATGATACTGAACTTCATCGGTTTATTAATATGTTTACTGTTGTAGATTGCGAATCATAGGAGGAAAATATAAAGGAAGGAGGATCAATCCTCCTTCAAATTTTAAAGCACGGCCAACTACTGACTTTGCACGGGAAGGTCTTTTTAACGTTCTGAATAACAGAATTGATTTTGAATCTGTTGATGTACTGGATCTTTTTTCCGGGACGGGAAGCATTAGTTACGAATTTGCTTCAAGAGGAGCCAAAACAGTACATCTTGTAGAAAAAGACTACAATCATATATCAGGGATAAAAAGAATATTAAAGGAACTCGACTTACAAAATGTGAAGCCTATCCATATTGATGTAAGGGCTTATTTAAAAACCTGTTCGGTAAAGTACGATATTGTTTTTGCAGATCCACCGTATGAGCTATCATGGCTCCCAGATCTGCCAGACCTTGTTATGCAGGCGGGTTTGATTAAAGATGATGGTTTTTTCATTCTTGAACATCCAAGGGATATTAGTTTTGCCGGTCATGAATTATTTTTTGAACACAGGAATTACGGAGGAGTGAATTTTAGCTTCTTTGAGCATGCAAATACTTGAATAATAACATTTTATAAAAATGCTATTAGAATTGAGTTTAAGAAATTTACAGATAATATTTTCGAAAATAATTTTGCGGAGTTAAAAATTAGGTT
>DCFT01000092.1 GCA_002319885.1 Bacteroidales bacterium UBA1797 | reverse complement strand
TATGAGAGTGTTTTCCATGGAGAGCCTGAAGATCCATTTCCTGAAGCATCACTGCCATTTGGTGACACATAGAAAGTCGTCGCATTAACGGTAACAGAAACGCATAGGAGTAGCAGTATAAGATAATTTCTCATATCATATAATATTTGACGAATGATCAGATTATGATGACCAACACATATATTTAAACGGTGAGCATACCTTATTGTTACACTAAAGTTTATTTATTTTATGCTTTTTTGATAAGTGTTTCTTTGGGTTTCGTAAAATTCTGAATACTAATACTATATATTGAAAAAAGGGAAGTGATCAAACTCTAATCCCCAGGCATTGCTTATTATATCTGAAAAGAGAATTAGCTTATCAATCCTTTTTATAAAGGAAACCCGTTACTAAATGGAGGTCTGAAAAAATTCAGAAATAAATCAAAAATCAGGTTGTTACTGAAATTTCATGAAATTGGCAGAAAAAAAGCTATCTCCCGGAATGAGCTTATAATACTATATAACAAGAGGATTCAACAAAACGCCTTTACAATTTGTTTTATCTCATAATAAAGAGGAGGTAAAAATGCATGATTTTTTATGTCCAAAATGCGAAGGATATCTTAGAGTAGGTGAAAATATTATTTTTAAGGTAAAAAATAATAAAAAACAATCTGCTCTCCTTCTATTAAGTCCTCAAATTGGTAATTATACCAGCCATAAACACAGGACTTTCGAGATTGAGACAGGTGAGCCCCTTGAGTATTACTGCCCATTATGTAATACATCTCTAATTTCGGATATCCACAAAAATCTTGCCCACGTTTTAATGTTGGACGAGACAGGAGTAAGTCATCACGTCTATTTCTCCCTGATTGTTGGAGAACACAGTACGTTTGAAACTGACGGAGATTCTGTTCATATTGCGGGAGAGGATGCCGGCAGGTACACTTATTTTAAGATCGGAGATAAATTCAGGAAGTATTTTTAATGAATTAATATTGGAAAGATTTTCATAATTTTACTGTTAATCATTCAATCTTACCTTAAACAGAAAATTATGAAAACGAAAGCCGTTCTTTTTTTCCTGACCATTCTTCTTTTTCTATCCTCTTTTAAAGGTTTTGCTCAAAAACCAGATTTTTCAGGGGAGTGGAAATTGAATAAAGAAAAAACTGTACTTGCTGATAATCAGTTGTTTCTCTCCAGAATCACAATTCAGCTTAAATCTGACAGCCTTCTGACTACACGGGTTTATGAGAACGGAAGTGGAGAAGAGTATCCATTTGATGAGAATCTTTCTCTTGATGGAAAGGATTGCAATATCTATATTTATGATATGCCAAGAAAAACAAAAGCTTCCCGTTCAGATGTTGACGGATCTATCGTGTTTGAATCATCAACAATATTTAACGGTTATAATGGGACAGATACTCTTTCGGCGAAAGAGACCTTTAATACTGACAATGAAGGAAAGATTCTTACAATGAAATTCACCAACAAATCGTCTGCCGGTGAAATTACCGGTACAAACTATTACGATAAAATTAAATAATGATTTATCTTATTCAATATTCATAACACTAATAACTCTAATCAATTTCATAAGATTATTCTTTTCTGCGTTACTCTGCATTCCATCAGTGTCACTCTGTGCAACAGACAGTTAAAAACTATCACAGAGCGACCGAAGAAGCCACAAAGAGTCACGGAGGCAGGCAATTAAGATTTAATTTAATGTAAGTTCCTGGCAGTTTACATTCCAGCCAGAAATTTTAACAGACGGCGTTTTACCATTTAGTTTTATATTCGGACAACTAACGATAACAGTAGTGGTTTCTGACGGTGCCAAACTGAAATAATTGGCTGTCCAGTAACTTGGCAGCACTTCTTCTCCATTAGCCATTAATTGCGGACGGATAAAAAAGGCCAGCTTGTTTGTAGCATTGGTGATCTCAAGTGTCCAGCTGTTTTCACTTTTCCCTTTCCTGGTTGAAAGAACATTCACCTGCACATTAGTTTTTTCCATGGCGTTCAACGATTTGAAATCACCGTTGTTCGAAAACCAGTAAACGTTGTGTGAAATTTGCTCCCCCGTGTTGTTTTTCAAATTCATAACAACAAATTTCACATCCCTGGATCCTGCTAATACAGAAGATAATGAGGATGTTTCTTTCACATCCGTAGCAGAAAGACTGATATTTTTTTCTTCATGGAATATTGATTTGGAATCCAAACCAAAAATGTCAATCTGGGCAACCAACCCGGAGTAAGCATTATAAGTCCTGTTAATTACATGAACTTTCTGATTGGCTGGGTTCAGCTGAATATGTACAGGCTCGCATGCATTCTGCATAAAATAATAACCTGCATTTGGCATTAGAAACCAGTCATAAACCTGCCATACAACACTTGGGAATGCCGAATTTACTTTCCACAACATAATGCCCCCGATATCATTTAGTTTTTGACCTGCTGCTTCAAAAATGCCCTGATATCCGACAGCATTCATCAGCTGCATTTTATTACAAAAATCCTCCATACTCAAGGGTTCACCGTATCTTTTTACCATTTCTTTATAATACAAATCCCAACGGCCGTTTCCAGTTGCTGCATCATGATAACCCCAGGTATTATTCAGAGGGAATGGTAACTTATTATTCCACACAAGATCAGGAATTATTTTTGGCATAATATTATAAGGAGGCTGTGAGGGGATACCTGTTTCATCTTTAAAAACCCAATCCTTTCCAGCAACAGCTTTTGAATAGTACACTCTGGGATCCTGCCATGTATATGGTCCTCCGCTATAAACACCTGAAGGGAGGTTATCTGGCCAGGCCCCGTTCCATCCTGCCGGCAGTTTAGCGAAACCCGATGAACTGGGAATAAATGGTCTCGTCCCGTCGAGAGTTATTACACTTTCCCTCATAGCATCATAAAGCTCCTTTCTTGCATGTCCTTCATTTCCACCAGTCCAGACTAAGAGGCTGGGATGATTGCGGATCCTAAGTATGGTACTTTTCACATTCTTTATAAACACATTGGATTCAAGTGGCCAGTCAGAAGATCCTTTAAACTCCCCCTGGGTATCACCTGTTATCCAGAAATCTGACCACACCAATAATCCATATCTGTCGGCTGCATCAAAAAATTCATCGCAGGGGGTTACTCCTCCCCCCCATATTCTGACAAGATTGATATTTGAGTTCCTGCATAGGTGCATTTCGTAGTCATATCTTATGGAATCCCGATTAAGCATCATATCGGGTACCCATGCTCCACCTGTCAGTTGAACTCTTTTCTCATTAACATAAAAATCGCGTCGATATGATCCATTAACATTTATTGCTTTAGTACTTACCGTACGGATACCAAAAACAAAAGAGGTATCATCAGAAATACGCATGTTCTCAGTGTACTGAAGCCTGATCCTGTAGAGATTTGGGCTCCCGTAACCATTAGGCCACCAGAGTTGAGGGTTATTAATAATTAATTCACGTGTGTTTTCGCTATTCAGATCAATTACTGCGGAGCTATTTTTTGCTATAGTTACATCCTTTGTGAATTGCAGACGATTACCTTTAAAATTTTCCGGTGTTATTGTTACAGTGAATTTTCCTTTTTCATCTGTATTATTATGATTCAGTAATTTAAGATTCAGAGACAATTTAGCTATACTGGTATCTGGCAGATTGGGAAGTGATGTGATAATCTTAGGATTGGTGATTGTTACTCCGCCAGTAGTTCTAAGATAAACAGGCAGCCAAATACCCATATTACGGTCCCTGACAGGCGGAATCCAGTCCCATCCGACAGAACACAGCATTGTGACATTTTTGCCGATATCTCCTGTCGGACCACCGTTCTCGAAAAAATCACCAAGGGCTTTTAACTGTTCGGATGCTGGCAATCCAGGATAATCAAGTGGATAGATCTTAACTGCAAGTACATTATCGGAGCCAGTTCTGATTTGTTTGCTTACATCCAGACTATATTCAGCGAACATACCGGCCATCTGGGTAGAATCGGAAATAGGCTTGCCGTTAAGCCACACAGCTGCACGATAATTAATACCTTTAAATATCAGCTGAAAGTTACGGCCCTGATCATTTGCAGAAACATTAAAGGTAGTTCTGTACCAGTATGGTTTTTTCCATGGGTTTGGATTATTAGGAAGATGACTGAACTGCTCAAGGCTATATTTTTTATTAAACTCATCGGAAGCGTCAGGAATCAGCATATTATTCAGACCAGCATATGGATCGGGGTAAACATTGTTAGCCACAAGTCCCGTTAATACAGTACATGGTACCTTAACCGGAAACCAGTAAACTTTGGATTTGTAATCCAGTGTCGAAATTTCTTCTCCGGAAGATGAAATCAAAGCAGATGACTGTAATTCAAATCTGGTTAATTTTTCTTGTTTAATTATGCCTTTCTGAGCATCAGTTAACTGTATAAACAAACTGAGGTTTAACAGAAGAAAACAAAGAAGACAGTAGTATTTTTTCATGATTTAAACTATTAGGAAGGGAGGGTAATGAAATAAAGTAATTCTAAAATGTAAGGTATAATCTTAACCGCTCAACATAATCAACTATTCAAAATTTCGCTTTCCTGACTGTCACAGTCCAGATACATGAATCAACACCATCTTCAGATACTACACGATAGTTCACATTCCCGGAGAAGTTAACCGTTCCTGAATTACTGAATTGCTTATCAGGTCCTATCCAGGCAGTAACACCCTGCGATAAATCAAACTTAACTGGTAACCTCTTCAGATTGGCTGATTCATTAACTTCAACAAGAATTGATTTCCTGGAAGCATTAATAACGACTGATTTGGTTACGCCAGGGATTGTAAATGAAAGAAAATCACACGATGGTCTTTTCTCACTATATACATTTATTGTCCAGATTTTTTGAACACTTCTGTTTTCGGCATAGACCTTAAAGGTCAAAGGAAAATTATAATTGTGTGATGTAATATTGCTTACCTGCATCTTTCCCCCTGATTTTGCATAGGCTCCTGGTGAAAGTATATATGAGGCAATAAGAGAATCTTTATTGATACCATAAGGCATCTCAACTGAAACAGTCGAATTAAGAGTGTCAATTATGCAGGCTCTTTGTCCCGGCAGACTGAATGACTCAATATTAGCAGAAACAGATCCTTTATGCCAGTGTATAGGATGAAGGAGAATATTAACCCTGTCGCCGGGATGCAGCTGATTAAGGTCAAGCATTCCAATATTCCATCTGATTCCGTTTGTTATAGAGGCGTCAGAAAAATATTTGTTATTATTGAGAAAATATGCTTCATATTGAAGGCCAAAATCTTTCAGTTTCCCTTTTATTAATTTTATATTCCGCCCTCCTACCGGAACTGTGATATTGTTATCAAAGTTGGGTCGTGCAGGGAAAGTGCATTCCTCAAAAAAATAGAAATTAAGGTAATGATATACTTTGCAATAATTTGAACCATGAGAAGCCGTGCCAACAATATTTATTCCATTTGATCGTAACCAATTTAGTTCATTATGAAGAAAAGTAACCGGATTTATATTATAAACCACTTGTAAAGTGACCAGGTCGTTATGCCATCCAATTTCAAAATGCCTTTCATCCTGCATCTTTTTCAGAATCGGGATAATCCTGTCGCTGTGAACTTCCATATTATTTGAATTTGCAAGATAATATGGAGCAGTATGCAAAACGAAATAGGTAGCACGGAACCCGAGTTTATATTCAATATCGGAAAATTTATAAGCCAGATTCAGATCGTTATCAATATCGTGCCTCAATCCTATAACAATTTTCTTGTTGTCGAAAGTCTTACGAAACTCGTTTAACGGGAGGACTATATACTTACTTGTATCCGAGATTTTTTTCAGGAATGCAGCATATTTCTCCCATGTAAAATTAGTATCAGGTTCTACCCGAAAAAACCTTTGCCTATTCAGACTGTCACTCTCGACTAAAATTTGATTGACTTTTTTTCGAAATATGCTTAAATGGTCAGAATCATTTTTCTGCCCTGAAAGAGTATTGATAAAAAAAAGAAAAAAAATAAATAAGCAATATTTTAATATATAGAATCTGTATCGTCTAAGAATCATACTCCAGTCATTGTTACCTGATTTCGTTTGCAAAAGTACACTTTTGCAAATTATTTAAGTAATTTTTTAATACTATAAAGTTTATTTAGCGCTTCAACAGGAGTAAGATTATCAATATCAATCTCGAGGATCTCATCACGGATTTGTTTCAGAACAGGATCGTCGAGTTGAAAAAAACTGAGTTGCATACCTTCTCTGTGACCTGCTATTTCTGCTATCGGTTTAGCCAGTTCCTTTTTATCCTGACTAAGTTCGAGTTCTTTAAGTATTTCATCTGCCCTTGTTACAACGCTTCTCGGCATTCCAGCCATTCTGGCAACATGAATACCAAAACTATGTTCACTACCACCTCTTTTCAGTTTTCTGAGAAAGATGACTTTATTATTTAGTTCCTTTATAGAGACATTATAGTTTTTAACTCTTGAAAATGAATTTTCCATCTCATTTAATTCATGATAATGAGTTGCAAATAATGTCTTTGCTCTTAGTTGATTCTCATGAAGATACTCTACCATAGCCCATGCTATGGAAATACCATCATAGGTACTGGTACCCCTTCCGATTTCATCAAGTAATATGAGACTGCGATCAGAGAGATTATTAAGAATACTTGCGGTTTCATTCATTTCAACCATAAACGTAGATTCACCAAGACTTATGTTATCTGATGCTCCAACTCTGGTAAAGATCTTGTCAACCATTCCTATTGTTGCAGCTTTTGCCGGGACAAAACAACCCGTCTGGGCCATGAGCACAATTAATGCTGTCTGCCGTAATAAAGCTGATTTACCCGACATATTAGGTCCGGTAAGTATAATGATCTGCTGATCATCCGTATCAAGCATCATATCATTTGGAACATATGATTCACCTACCGGCAACTGTTTTTCGATAACGGGATGGCGTCCTTCTTTTATATCAAGAATTCTTGAGTCATTCAGGATTGGCCTGGTGTAATTATTTTCCACAGAGATTACCGCAAACGACTGAAGACAATCAATTCGCGCAATAAGCGATGAATCTAACTGTATCGGAGGTATATATTCCATGATCGCAAGTACGAGGTCAGTAAATAGTTTTGTTTCGAGTGAAATTATTTTTTCTTCAGCACCGAATATCTTGCTCTCGTATTCTTTTAATTCCTCTGTAATATATCGTTCCGCGCTTACCAGTGTTTGCTTTCGTATCCATTCAGGCGGGACCTTATCCTTATGTGTATTTCTTACTTCAATATAGTAACCAAAAACATTATTAAAGCTGACTTTAAGTGAAGTTATACCGGTTCTTTCACTTTCACGTGTCTGTAACTCTGAAAGATAATCTTTTCCACTATAGAGAATTTTACGAAGTTCATCGAGTTCATCAGATGTTCCGCTGGCAATGACATTCCCTTTAGTAAGCTGAACCGGCGGATCATTATTGAGTTCTTTATCAATTTTTTCAGCTATTGATTTGCACGGGTTCAATTGTTCGGCTATCTGGGAAAGAGGCAGGCATCCGCTCTTACTACAAAATTCCTGCAGAGGTTCAATAGCTTTCAGTGCTCGTTTCATCTGAACCACTTCCCTCGGATTTATCCTGTTAACAGCAACTTTTGAGGTAAGTCTCTCAAGGTCACCAATCATACGGATCAATCCGGCAATCTCATCTTTTACTTCCGCATTTTCAACAAAATACTGTACGATATCAAGCCTCTCATTTACAGGTTGAATATCCTTCAGAGGCAAAGAGATCCATCTTTTTAATAATCTTCCTCCCATCGGAGAAATAGTATGGTCCATCACATCAATAAGAGTCCTTGCTCCTTCATATGGAGAGTGAAACAGCTCAAGGTTCTTTATAGTAAATTTATCAAGCCATACATAACGTTTCTCTTCAATTCTGGCGAGACTGGTAATATGACCAAGTTGTTCGTGCTGAGTAATATCGAGATAATATAATATAGCACCTGCAGCAATAATTCCAAAATTCAGATTACTAACACCAAATCCCTTTAATGAGCTGGTTTCAAACTGTTTAAGCAATCTGTCATTTGCAGCATCCTGGGTAAAAATCCAGTCATCAAGTTTGAATGTATAAAATTTTGGTCCAAAATATTCAAGAAAAAGGTTCTTCTTCCCGTTTTCAAACAATACCTCCTTGGGCTGGAAATTATTTAGCATCTGATCGATGTATTCGATAGTGCCCTCAGAAGTAAGGAATTCACCCGTTGATATATCAAGAAATGCCACTCCTGCAATTTTCTTATCAAGATATACTGCAGCAAGAAAGTTGTTTTCTTTATGATTTAAAACATTCTCATTCAGTAAAACACCCGGAGTCACCATTTCAATAATGCCTCTTTTCACTATTTTTTTGGTGAGTTTCGGATCCTCAAGTTGTTCACAGATGGCCACCCTCTGTCCTGCTCTCACAAGGCGCGGAAGATATGTATCAAGAGCATGATAGGGAAAACCTGCAAGTTCAACGAACGAGGCTGAACCATTTGCCCGGCGAGTAAGAGTAATCCCTAAGATTTCAGCTGTTCTGATTGCATCTTCCCCGAATGTCTCGTAAAAATCACCTACCCTGAAAAGAAGTATGGCATCAGGATGTTTTGTCTTGATAGCATAATATTGCTTCATCAGCGGTGTTTCTACATACTTCTGAAAATCAGACATCTGAAATGTAGCGAATTAAATTGTTCCTTCCCGGGAAGTTTGTTAATGACAAAGATACATTGCTGGTAATATTAATGAAATAGTTTTTGAATTTAATTATCCATTAGAAAATATTTCAAAGCAGTCTTCTCCTCTGTGAACCTCTGTGTTTCCTCAGTGTAACTCTGTGTAACAATGTATTAAGAACTTTCACAGAGAGCCACAGAGAAGACACAGAGGAGCATAAAGTTTTAAAATATATTCCCTCCCCCAATAAATGAATATTATAATGAATCTCATTGAATCATTCGATGTGTTTTTATACCTTGCTACTCTTAATTTAAGAATGCCCGGGATTGAAAGGGATAACCTATCCCGGGTTGCATGAAAATCAAAGATTATGAAAAAAGTGTTAATACTTGGTGCCGGATTGGTAGTCAAACCGATGGTAGAATATCTGTTAAGTAATAATATCGGCATTTTGATAGCTTCTCCGATGAAAGAGAGAGCCGATACAATGATAAATGGCAATCCTATGGGTACTTCACTCGATTGGTCAATGGATGATCCGGCGATGCTTGAAAAGCTTGTAGCCGACCATGACATAACAGTAAGTCTTATGCCATATAAATATCACATCGATGTTGCAAGGGCCTGTCTGCGTAATGGAAAATCGCTCGTTACTACATCTTATATCCAGCCTGGAATGATGGACCTTGATGAACCTGCCAGAAAAGCCGGAATATTATTCCTGAACGAAATAGGTCTTGATCCCGGAATTGATCATATGACCTCAATGAGAGTAATTGATCATATCCATAATAAAGGAGGCAGAGTGGAAGAGTTCTATTCTCTCTGTGGGGCTTTGCCGGCACCTGAGTGTGCTGAGAATCCTCTGAAATACAAGTTCTCATGGAGTCCGAAAGGGGTTATTCTTGCAAGCAGAAACAGCGCATTATATTTGAAAAAAGGACAAAGAATATTTATTGATACTTCGGACCTTTTCAAAGACATATTCACCTATAATTTTCCCGCTATAGGAGAGCTTGATGTATATCCTAACAGGGATTCCGTAAGCTATATCGATATTTATGGAATACCGGAAGCACAAACGGTGTATCGTGGTACATTCAGATACAAAGGGTGGTGTGAGACGCTCGACCTGATGAAAAGCTGTGATATGCTTGCAGATACGGCAAAGGACTACCATGGCATGACTTATGCAGGATTCCTTGCAGAAAGAGCCGGGCTGGGAACCAGAGATCTTAAGACAAACCTGGCAAATAAATTCAAAATCTCTGTGGAATCTGCAGCTATTCAATCCCTTGATTTTCTAGGGTTCTTCGGTGATGAAAGACTTAATTATCGTGAGACAACACCTTTCGAAATCACCTCCGACAGGATGATAAAAAAAATGATGATATCTGACAATGAGCGCGACATGGTTGTTTTGCAGCATATCTTTCTTGCCTCCTATCCCGATGGAAAGAAGGAAGTTATTAAGTCGTCGATGCTTGATTTTGGATCACCATCAACAAATACATCAATATCCCGTACAGTTGCACTGCCTGCTGCTGTTGCTGTAAGAATGATACTTGAGAATAAGATTGACACCAGGGGTGTTCACAGGCCAGTCATTCCGCAAATTTACAATCCTGTACTTGATGAATTAAAGACGCTTGGTGTGGAGATGAAGGAAGAATTTGAATTGCCCGAAAACGAGATGATAGAATAATTTCTCAACCTGAAATACTACTTTGCAGTTATAAACTATATCTCTCCCCTCGTTTTGAAGTAGGGGTGCCAAAGGCCGGGGTGGTTGATTGCATATTCAAATTCCGGATCTTTATTTTTGAAGGTTTTTCCTATCTCATTTTTTATTGTCCGAAGATGCTGATCACTTGTTAATGTGGAAATAGCTTGATAATATTTCAGAGTAACCATGAATAATC
>DCFT01000181.1:681-3972 GCA_002319885.1 Bacteroidales bacterium UBA1797 | reverse complement strand
TTATAAAAGATTCAGGTTCCGGCTCAAGGAATAATGACCCGGATGCCAGTGAGTTTGGTTACTATTTCTTCTCTGAAGATTACGTAAAACTGAAGATGATGGATTTCATGGTACATAAGGATGCTGTGAAGGATCTTCTGGAGAAATTCAAATGACCCGGAACTTATATTATGACTGAACAACAGTTTTTATTCTGCATTTGATTGATTTGAATGTTTTATCTTCATGTTTTCAATTTGGTTTTAACATTTGCTAATTTTACCTAACTTAATTTTTATCATATGAAATCACAAACATCCAGGAGGAAATTTATCCAGAAGCTCGGTGGCTCTGCTATGCTTCTATCTGCAGCTCCATTAATTGGTTTTGCATCGGGCGGGAAAAAGGAAGAAAATTTACTTGGTTTTAGTAAGAATTTCTCTCCTAACGATAAAATCAGAATTGCCGGGATCGGAATGGGCATAATGGGTAATCAGGATCTTGATACAGCAATAAAAGTGCCAGGAGTAGAGTTGGTTGCTGCATGCGACCTTTATACCGGAAGACTTGAGAGAGTAAAGGAGAAATATGGCAAGGATATTTTTACAACGAGAGATTACAGGGAAATTCTGAACCGGAACGACATCGATGCTGTAGTAATAGCTACCAGCGATAACTGGCATGCAAGAATTGCCATGGATGCAATGAATGCGGGGAAATCCGTTTATTGTGAAAAGCCCATGGTGCATAAATTGAGTGAAGGACTTGATGTTATTGCAACGCGCGACAAAACAAAAAAAACCATGCAGGTTGGAAGTCAGAGGGTTAGCAGTATTATTTATCGCAAAGCCAAAGAGCTGTATAAAACAGGGATAATTGGTAAGCTTAATTGTATCGAAGCTTCATTTGACAGACAGGATGCTCTTGGTGCATGGGAATATACGATGCCAACCGATGGTTCACCACAAACAGTTGACTGGGACAGATACATTGCCGGTACGCCGAAAATCCCTTATGATGCTAAGAAATTTTTCTGGTGGAGGAATTATCGTGATTTTGGTACCGGAGTTGCAGGTGACCTTTTTGTCCACCTGTTGTCAGGTATTCATCTGCTGACCGATTCCAAGGGACCTGAAAAGATATTTTCTTCCGGGCAGATTGCCTATTGGAAAGATGGACGCGATGTTCCGGATATAATGGTTGCTATTATGCACTATCCTGAAACGAAAGAGCATCCCTCATTCGAGGTAATGCTAAGGGTGAATTTTATAAGTGGCAATGGAGAAAAGTCAGTAACAAGGTTTATTGGCAGTGAAGGCATTATTGAAATGGGTGATAACGGATTTGTTATTACAAACAGTATTATGTCAAAAGCTCCTGGAATAGGAGGATGGGATGCCCTGGATACTTATCCCAAAGCTATGCAGCAAGAGCTTCTGAAGAGATATAATGAGAAATATACAAAGGAAGAGCAGACCAGACCCGTAAAACCCGGGATGAATTATACTGCACCTGAAGGTTATGATGAACATCTGGAGCACATGGCAAATTTCTTTGATGGAGCCAGAAATGGTAAACCAGTTGTTGAGGACCCTGTTTTTGCATTCAGGGCCTGTGCACCTTGTCTGGCTTGCAACGACAGTTATTTCCAGAAAAAAATAATAAACTGGGATCCGGTAAATATGAAGCTGGTCTGAATGTAAAGTCGCCCTGATAGAAGGAAGCTGTCTCAAAAGTTATTTTTAACCACAAAGTTCACAAAGCAGGCGCAAAGTTCACAAAGGGAATATCTTGATATTTATCCCGATAGCTATCGTCCCGATAGCTATCGGGAGCTATCGGGACGGGAGTTTGTGCCCCCTGCCTGCGGGCAGGCAGGTTTGTGAATTTACTTTATACCCTCCCAACGCTTCGGTAGGGATCTTCGCTTCGCTTCGATTTGTGGTTAATTGATTTCTTCTATTGAGACAGCCTTCTTAATTCTTGGGCGCCATTATGGTTAAAATAGATTCCTTCTTTTGAGACGGCCTCTTTTTTACTAATTAAAATCAGTTATTATATGGTGCAATAACTTTATCTAACAAAGCAATAGAAGCTTTAACACCATCAGGCTCGCTTAATTTGTTGCCTTCATATTCAACGTCAATATAGCCCTTAAACCCCGAGTCAGCGATGATCTTCATCATTTTTGCATAATCAATTACTGTCTCATTTCCATCCTGATCGAAATCATGGGTTTTGCCACTTACACCCTTAGCAAATGGCATCATGTCTTTGACTCCCTGATAGCGGTCATATTCATAAAAATTCCCTAAATCGGGTAAGGTTCCGCAATTGGGTCTGTTAACTGTTTTCATAATTTCTGACAGCCATTTTCCAATAGAAGAATTACCACCATGGTTTTCAACAATAACATTGATGTCATACTTTGCTGCATAATCCGATAATTTACTTAGCCCGTCAATAGCTGCAGCCTGCATCTGCCCCATTGTCCCTCTTCCTGCTGCATTTACCCTTATTGAATGACATCCAAGGAATTTGGCAGCTTTTACCCATTTATAGTGGTTCTCGACAGCTTTTTGCCTTGCATCGGCTGATGTATCTGCAAGGTTTCCTTCTCCATCTACCATAATCAGCAAACTGGTAACTCCGTATTTTGTACAGCTGTCTTTCAGACTCGTAAGGTACCCGGTATCTTCTCCTTTACCTTTAAAAAATGTTGAAACGTATTCAACGGCATCAAGATTGTATTTTGTTTTTGCGATCCTCGGAAAATCAAGATTAGTCATTTCCCCCTTTGACAATGCACGGTGGAACGACCATTCAGCAAGTGAGATTTTAAACCTTGGTGTTTGTCCGGCCAAATTTAAACAAGTAAATCCTGCGAACAGGGTTGCGATTAAGAATAGTTTGATTTTCATGGTTGTTAAATTTTAAAAATTTATTTATTTATCTTATATACATATTCTCCATTTTCAGTGTATAGGAGTTTTCAATTAATTTTTTGAAAGCAGTTCAAGGGCAAATATAGAAAACTAGAATCTGAGGAAATGCTCTTATCTGATATATTCTTAATTGTTCTTCAAAAACAGAACTTCTTTTATATCAAAACAGTTGTTCCGGCAGGCATACCTGTAATTTAAATTTCTTAATTTTAACTGCTGATTTATTTTTACCTATCCAAAGTTAGCTATAAAATAAAATGAGTATCGGGAATCAGCCATATGAATTCATTGATTTTCTTCGTTTACCCCGACCCCACGGGGAGCGAAGAAAATCAATTTACACCCCCCTCGCCTTCGCGTAGCCGCT
>DCFT01000181.1:0-387 GCA_002319885.1 Bacteroidales bacterium UBA1797 | reverse complement strand
AAATTGATTTTCAAGCTATTTATGATCCTATATGCTTGATTCCCGATAGTCATATAAAATAAAATTGAATCAAAATAACAGGTAATTCATATCATTTAAGAAAAAGGAGGTACAACTTATGAAAAACAATCTAACCAGACGAAAATTCCTTCAGTCAGGTGCAATGGCAACCGGAGGACTGTTGGCAGCCGGAAGTATTAAGCTTGATGCTGTGCCATACGCTACTCCATCAAAAAAGGTTGCCCCCAGCGACAGACTGCGATTTGGAATAATAGGTATAGGAATGGAAGGCTCAGGATTGCTCACAGGTGCTATTACTCTGCCCGGTATTGAATGTGTGGCAGCTGCTGATCTCTATGATGGCAGGCATACCCTTGCGAAAGAAAT
>DCFT01000192.1 GCA_002319885.1 Bacteroidales bacterium UBA1797 | reverse complement strand
TTAAAAGGGGTTATGGGTTTTGGTGCAAGCAGTGCTGTTTATTCTCCGACGTATTGGGAGATAACTGAGAAAGTCCCGATGGTTGTTGAAATCATCGACGATTCTGAAAAGATCGAAAAATTCATTGATACAATTCTTCCCTACTTTGATAACATAAACAAAGGCTGCATGATAACAGTTGAGAAGGCTAATATAATACTACATAAACAAGGTTCAAAAAGCAAAAAATTAAATACTAATTAATTTGAATAACTATGAAAATTATTAATGTATCTGCTATGGAAATCCTCGATTCTCGAGGGAACCCAACAGTTGAAGCAAATGTGACATTGGAAGATGGAACAAAGGCAAGGGCAATGGTACCCAGTGGTGCCTCAACAGGCGAACGCGAGGCTTGTGAGCTCCGCGACGGAGATAAGAAACGCTATGGAGGAAAGGGTGTGTTGAAAGCTGTAGAGAATGTAAATAAAATCATTGCAAAAGAAATCGAAGGTAAAGAAATAACCAGTCAGCGCGAACTCGACTACCTCATGATTGATCTTGATGGAACGAATAATAAATCCAAACTCGGTGCAAATGCTATCCTTTCTGTGTCGATGGCTTATGCACGCGCGGAAGCTATGAGTGCCGGAATACCACTATATCAGTACCTTGGCGGGGCCAATGCCCATCTCCTTCCTGTCCCCTGTCTGAATATCATTAATGGAGGGAAACATGCCGACAATAACGTGGACTTTCAGGAATTTATGATAGCACCTCATTCCGCTCCAACGTTCAAAGAAGCTATAAGGATGGGAATAGAAGTATTCCATACACTCAAAGCAGTACTTAAGGCAAAGGGATACAGCACCGGTGTTGGTGATGAAGGTGGTTTTGCTCCGGATCTGAAATCAAATGACGAAGCTGTTGAGGTTATCCTTGAGGCAATAACTAAGGCAGGTTACAAACCTGGAGGCGATGTAAGCATCTGTCTTGATCCTGCAGCCAGCGAACTCTGGGAAGACGGGAAGTATAAACTCTTTAAAAGTACCGGTAAATTTCTAACCAGCGATGAAATGGTTAAACTATGGGAAAGCTGGGTAAATCAATATCCCATAGTACTCCTCGAAGACGGATTGGCAGAGAATGACTGGTCAGGATGGCAAAACCTCACCAAAACCATTGGAAATAAAATTGAGATTGTTGGAGACGACCTCTTCTGCACCAATAAAGCAATCCTTGCCGAAGGTATTCTGAAAGGAGTTGCAAACTCAGTACTTATTAAGCTAAACCAGATTGGAACCGTTACTGAAACACTCGAGACTATTGAGCTGGCTTACAAAAATAAATATAATGCCTTTGTCTCACACCGGAGCGGTGAAACCCCCGACAGCTTTATAGCTGACCTGACAGTAGCTGTAAATGCCGGACATCTCAAAACAGGAAGCGGATGCAGAGGTGAAAGAATTGAAAAATTCAATCAGCTGATGCGTATAGAGCATGAGTTAGGTAAATACGCAAAATTTGCCGGGAAGAAAGCATTCAAAAACGCATAATTATTTATAAAAGCGCTTGTGAATAAATAGTATATAATTAATCAGTACACTGCAATTTTAAAAAGTTGCCTGCAGTACATATTACAGGGCCGTTGATAATTTCAGATTATACCGGCCCTTTTTTATTTGAGATAATCTTCAGATCACTTTTTAGCTTACTGAAAAGTGCCTTATATTCATCGGGAATCTTTTCGAGGTCAACAGGTGTACGGCTGTTACCTGCAGTAAGCTCATAGTAGTTGCCATCCTTAATCCTTCCAGCCGGGGAATCGGGCTGTATCTTTTCAAGAAGTCCTTCCAACTCGTGTGCAGTGATTTCTACTTCCGCCTCTGCTGCCTTTGTAATTGGAATAATCCCTCCCGTTCTTATCAGTTTAATTTTCATATTTCTGTTAAACTTTTGCTTCGGCCCACCCCTGTTTTACCGCTTTTACTTCAGAACTATCAATACCGTAGAGTTTCTCAGCATGAATAATAGTCAGGTCTTTTACATCTGCAAATTTAGCATTCTGAGCCAGATCTTTATCTGTCAATACGGCATACCATATTCTTCCTGCTTTTTCCCAGGCATAACCTCCCATATTGAAAGCGGCTACATAAAAAGCAAAATTAGTGATTCCTGAATTAATATGAACTCCTCCCCAATCGCCCGACGAAGTATCAGGCAGCTTCTGATATTTATCCATTGTAGCAGGCTGGGGATCATCTCCTAATTCAGGATGGTTTATATATGCAGTTCCGGGAGCTTTCATACTGCGCAGTGCATATTTAGGTCCTATCATCACTTTCTCGCCAATTAACCAATTGGATTTCTTAACATCCTGGTTATTATATCTTTGCTTTATCATTATCCCAAAGATATCGGAAAAAGATTCATTCATAGCACCTGATTGATTTTCATAATCAAGGTTGGCTTCATTTTCTGTTACCCCATGTGTAAGCTCATGACCAATAACGTCAATATCGCTGGTGAAGCTGGTGAATACTGAACCATCACCATCGCCGTAAACCATACGTCTTCCATCCCAGTAAGCATTATCCATGCCTTTGTCGAAATGCACATACTGTTTAATGAGCAGCCCCTTATTATCAATTGAGTTCCTTCCGAAAAGCTGCCAGTAGAAGTCAAATGCAGCTTTTCCTCCTTTTATAACATTCTTCCCGGCTACCGAGGTCAGCTTCTGATTGGTCCTTGTATCCCAGAGCAGATTTGCACTCATGAAATCAGTTTTCTGTTTGCAATCGTAAACCTCCATGGCCATAGTCTCCTTTCCACCCGGTTTTCCAATGAGGCCGAGAATTGTTTTTTCACGAATACTTGATTGCTGGAAAAAAATCCTGTCGCTGCGGAACCTGAAGCTCCTGAAGTTCGAGTTTATTGCCAGGTCGGCAATCTTTTTATTGCCCGATTCCATAAGCTTCGTCAGCATGTATGGAGGAACAATGCAATGAATTGGATTTAGATGGTTTTTACACATGATGTTTAAAATTTAAGATCTTTAGACACGATATTAAACATTGATCTGCAGGCAAAATTTTCCTGTCAGTCTTTCATATAAAATGCGATATTAGCAGACAAGTATAAAATTAGAAAATTTTGAGATATAAAGCAAAAGGATTTTTCAAAGTGATGAATTTTAGACATTTATAATTTTGCTTCTCTTTTCAATCTTATTGGACAAGCGGGTATAATATTTCCACATATTTATTAGATATTAAAAGAAATTCACTTGAGGAAAAGCCATGAGTGAAGATTTACAATTTAGTAAATCTTTAATTTTATGGCTATTTTTGTCGCTTTAGGCTAAGTAATGGAAAACCTTAAAACCGGTCAATTCTTCGGAACGACAAATGATACTATTCATCTGAAAGGTATTACTTTAACTGATACTGAATATACACATGAAAAGGTAGACTGGCATTTTCACGAAAACGCTTATTTTACATTTATTCTGAAAGGTAAATTTATTGAGGGTGACAAGAAAGCTCTCTTTTCCTGTAATACCGGAAGCCTATTATTTCATAACTGGCAGGAAGCTCATTATAATATAAAACCTTCAGGATATACCCGCGGTTTTCATATCGAACTTAACCCGAAATGGTTTGCATCATATAATATTGACACTAAGTCGATTAACGGAAGTCTTAATATTGTAGATCCACAACTGAAAATGCTAATTTATAACATATATAAAGAGGCAAAGATATCACGAGAGTCATGTCAATCTGCAATTGATACCATCTTGATAGAACTCTTCACTCTCCTGTCAGGAACAAAGGAGCGATCTGATAAAAAAATGCCGGTCTGGGCTTGTCTTATCAGAGATCTTTTAAATGATTCTTCAGAAAATCTGACGCTAACAGAACTTGCTGGAATAGCCGGGGTTCATCCTGTACATATGTCAAGAAGTTTCTACAAATATTTTAATTCTAATCTAGGAGATTATATACGAATACTTAAAATTCAACGAGCACTTGGCATGTTGTCTGATAGAAGTCAATCTCTCACTGAAATTGCTTTATCTTGCAATTTTGCCGATCAGAGCCATTTCATAAGATCATTCAAAGCGCTTCAGCACATTACTCCTTCTGAATACAGGCGATTGTTGCTAAAAAATCAGAAATGTTAATCAGGTTCTATTTTTGCTGATTCGCATCTCATATGTTTGGCGCAAAATTAATATTTTAAATTTAATCCAATGAAAATTAGAATTGTCGCCGTTTTATTACTGCTGATTAATTTTGGACATATTTATGCCCAGCAAAAAGACATAGTTAAAACTCAGGGAATTACATCTCCAATGCATCAGTCGAATATCGGGAAAATCATATTTACTTCAAAATTCATACCTATAGCTAATCTCAACGCCACGGACATTTTAGAATCTTATGAGTTAACCAACAAAAGCGACCTGTTCATTATTGTCTTTATGGGCAACTCCATCACAAATTATATGCATAATCTGGCACCAGAACTCAGTGCCGGGGAACTAGTTAAGAGAGGAAATTATCAATTCTCGCTATTTGTCGATAATCACCTGATATATTCGAGCAATCTTATGCCAGGTGCACCTTATGATAAAATTCAGGACACGGCAACCACTATTGACAAACCACTTATCAACAATAAAAACCCCGGCGGATTGTGGAGTCAGTCCTTCTGGGGCAGGTTTATGAATAATGGAGGCGACAGTGTTTTAACTGAGGGCGACCATCTGTTAAAAATGGAAATCAGGCCTTATGTACAAACAGCTTCCGGTGTAAAAGTTGGCGATTTGATTGCTTCCGGTTCACTTAACATTCTGGTTAAAAGAAAACCTGTTATTGACATAACAAATATCCGCCTTAATGTGCCAGAACCATATAATGGATTTGGTGTTTCGACAGACACCTTCGACACAAACCTTTTAAAAACTCTCAAGGCAAATATTAATGAAGGAGTTTTTAAACAGATAAGCAGTATTATAGTCATCAAAAAAGGAAAACTGCTGATAGAAGAATATTTTAACGGAGAGACAAGAGATTCTCTTCATGATCCCCGATCGGCCGGAAAGTCATTCGCATCAACAATAACAGGTATCGCTGAGCGTGACGGCTACATAAAAAATGAGGACCAGACACTAGGACATTTCTATAATATTAAATCTTATGCCAATTACTCACCTGAAAAAGAAAATATTACCATTAAAGATCTGCTAACTATGAGTTCTGTTTTTGATGGCGATGATGATGACTACAATTCACCTGGAAATGAAGAGAATATGTATCCTGCTTCCGACTGGGTGAAATTTGCATTGGATCTACCTGTAAACACAATCAGACCAAAAGGGCAATGGCATTACTTCACAGCCGGAGTTGTTATATTAGGTGATCTGCTGAACAAAACAGTGCCGGGAGGTCTGGAAAAATATGCTGATGAAAAGCTTTTCAAACCATTAAACATTACACGCTATAAGTGGGAATATACTCCTCAAAATGTGCCAAATACCGCCGGTGGTATAAGAATGAATGCCTTAGATTTCGCAAAATATGGACAGCTATATAAAAACAGGGGAAAGTGGAATGGAAAACAGTTAATACCTGCAAACTGGGTAGATAAAACTTTCACAAAATATGAAACCATTCCCGGCAGAAATGATGAATTCTACGGATACCTTTTTTGGAATAAAAAATATATAGTAAAGGGAAAATCGTATGAAACCTTTTACTGTGCAGGCAATGGGGGAAATAAAATATATATTTTCCTCAATCAGCCCCTGGTAGTTGTTATAACGGCCACTGCTTACGGAGCCTCTTATGCACACTCACAGGAAGATAAAATGATGACCGATTATATCCTACCTGCCATTTTGAACGTAAATCATCAGTAACTGAAATGGCAGAAAGTGTATGAGTTATAATTTTTGCTCCCTTTATGACAAAAGCGATTCTCTAAACCATAATTCTTCATTAAAATAAAAATCTGATTTTTCATATTCATATATTTAAGAAAAAATCATATATTTCTACCTTCCTGACGCATATAACCAATAAAAGAGTAAAATGGATGCAAATACACAACCAATAAGTCCTGTTATTCCTGGCAGGGTTACATCAATAGATTTTTTCAGGGGATTTACGATGTTTCTTTTAGCAGGAGAAGCTACAGAATTATATAGCCATCTCGAACAATCACATGTCGGTATAATACATTTTCTTGGTCTGGAACTTAGCCATCATGAATGGCATGGTTTACATTTCTGGGATCTTATTCAACCATTCTTCATGTTTATTGTGGGTGTGGCAATTCCTTTTGCCGTGGCGAACAGGTTAAAAAAAGGTGACAGCATCAGAACTATTAACCGGCATGCTATAAAACGTTCATTTCTGCTGTTATTCCTGGGATGGGCTCTCTATTTTACTGATGCCGGCAAACTGGTCTTCCAATTTCAGAATGTACTGGCACAACTCTCCGTTACGTACCTGGTCGCTTTCCTGATAAGAAACAAAAGTTATAAATTTCAAATAATCTTTACCCTGGTGATACTGTTACTTATCGATCTTGCATATCGTTTCTTCCCGGTTGACGGATTTAATCACCCCTGGGTTAATTTCGAAAATCTTGGTGCCTGGTTTAATAATAAGATTGAAGGAGTTGACAAGGCAAGCGAGTGGGCAACATTAAACTTTGTTTCGACTACTGCCCACACAGTATGGGGCGTTCTCTGCGGAAAGCTTCTGATGAGCGATAAGCCTGCTAACAAAAAAATCCAGATCTTACTGATAGCCGGTGTATCGGCTTTACTTATAGGATTTAGCCTCGACGGATTAAATATTACACCTATAATTAAGAAAATCGCTACATCATCATTTGTTTTTGCCAGCGGAGGATGGGCTATTCTTGTGCTCTGTTTCTGTTACTGGCTTATTGATGTCAAGAAAAAATTCATTTCCGGATCGAGAATGTTTATTGTTGTAGGGATGAACAGCATCTTTATTTACCTCTTCTTTTCCATTGGAGGAGCAGGCTTCCTTCATAGAATTATTGACCCTTTCAGCAGTTTGATATTTTCATGGGGCGGAGAATATATGGTCGAAATAATAACAAGTCTTGGTATCTGGGCCGCTATGTGGTATATGTGCTACTGGCTGTATAAGAACAAAGTATTTGTGAAGATTTAAAAATTAATGAAGTAATTCTGTTTGATAATTTTTTTTATTTCTTTTTTACTGCTTTTACCTCCTCTCCCGGCGATTTGAGGTCTACTTCTGTTACTTCATCCTTATCATTAAAGATAAATTCAACCATATACCCATTCATATTTCTAACTGAGAATCTTCCTTTTGAGACAGGGACCAATTCCATTTCTGCTTTTTCGGGAATTTTCAGAAAGAGTGTATTGTTATTTTTAAGTGTTACATGAACCATTGCTCCATTCATTTCATAATCACCAACAAACTTTTGAAGGGAATCCAACTGAGGTCCGGGAGTTGCCTTAAGTTTTGTGCTGGCAGGCAGTTTCGATTTTACATAATCAGCTTCTTCAATCATACCCTTTGATTGCTTGGAGGATGCTATGCCGGATAAAATCATGCCATTGAAATAAGCAGCCATCATCTGTCTGTACTGTTCAGGAATTGTATCCCGAAAACTTACAATCATGTCAACACCTTTTTTAAAATCAGACGGATCTTTTATTCGTTTCACATAATTTGCAAATGCCTGCAGTATCATAAATTTTTCATCCCCGAACGGCAGTTTGGCAAAACGGCCTGAGAGCGAATCAAAATCTTTTTCATCAGAGTAACGGAACAGAACATTCGTAACTGCATCTGAGAGAGCTCCCTTCAGTTGGGTACCTGAAAGTGATTTGGCTTTATCGAAGGCAGCCACTGTATCTATTGCGCTGAGTGCAAGAAGTGCATTTCCTGCAATAGTGTAGGAAGAATCGTTGAGCGATTTCAAAAACAAAGGTTTATAGGTCTGCGACTTATATCTTCCGAGTGCTTCAATAGCTCTGGCTCTTACCAACGATTTAGGATCACTGGCAGCTATTTCAGCAATCAAAGGCTCTACCGATTTCTTTACAGAATCATCTAAAAAATTTAACTTACTAATTGTATAAATCCGTAAACCGAAATACGGATCTTTCAGAGCAGTTTTTAAAAAATCCAATGCCCTTGGATCATCCTGCTTCAGAGCCGCGAAATCTATAGCTTCTCTCCTGTCAACATAAAGTCCTGCTTTAGTATATTGAAATATATAATTATCAAGAGTTTTGTGGTCTCTCTTTTCGCAAAGCAGTATTTTATCTCCGTCAACGTTTATCAGATCAGGTTTGGAAGCGGTATGGAAGACAAAAGTATCAACCTGGTGATCAGCCCAGACTTTATACCGATTTTTTTCAGTACCCTGATAGATATCTATTACTACCGGTAATTTAAAAACTTTATCAGTTTGAGTCTGTTTTATAAATACTTTAGCAGTTTTGCCATCAGTACTATATTCATAGTTAATATCGAGTTTGGGATGACCACTTCCAAAGTACCACTGATTCCAGAACCAGTTAAGATCCTGTCCGGTAATATCTTCAAAGGCAAGTCGCAGATCGTGGGCTTCCGCCGAATTAAATTTCCTGGTTCTCAGATAGAGATTAAGTGATTTGAAAAAGGCGCTGTCGCCTACGTAATATCTCAGCATATTCAATATTCTCCCGCCCTTCTGATAACTTACGAGATCGAATACATCTTCTCGATCCTTGTAATAAAACCTCACCAGGTCTTTCTTATCATTACCACCACGCAAATAATTCAGCATACCGGTATAATTATGTTCGTCAGCAGCATCTTTACCATGTTTGTGTTCCAGCCATAGAACTTCACTCAGGTCGGCAAATGATTCATTCAATGTTATGTTGCTCCAGCTTTCGCAGGTAACATAATCACCAAACCACTGATGAAAGAGTTCATGAGATATTACATCTTCCCATTTGTTTCCATCTATCAGTTGCCTGGCATCCTGCTGGGCAGCTTCAGCGTGCAATGTAGCAGTTGTATTTTCCATCGCCCCGCTTACATAGTCCCTGGCTACTATCTGTGAATACTTTGGCCACGGATAGTCCACCCCGGTTATCTTTGAATAAAAGGCAATCATCTCAGGCGTATAACCAAAGATCTTCCTGGCAACAGGAGCATATTCCTTTTCCACATAGTAACTCACCTCCTTACCTTTATAGCTGTCTTTTATTATTGAATATTCCCCAACGGCCATCATCATCAGATACGGAGCATGAGGTAAACTCATCTTCCATGTATCAGTACGTGTTCCGTCAGTATTTTTTTTACTGCTGATCAATAAGCCATTCGATAGTGTCTGATATTTATCAGGGACTGTCATTCTTATTTCATCCGTAGTTTTCTGATTGGGCTTATCTATTGTAGGAACCCACCCTGAGTTGGATTCCGTTTCACCTTGTGTCCATATCTGTGTGGGCTTATTAATATCCTTACCAAGAGGATTAATAAAATACAGACCTTTACCCCCTGTTATCGCTACACTACCCTTCCTCTTTATGTCATTCGGCCTGGCGACATAATTTATATATATGGTATAATTTTCACCTGATTTATATGTTTTATCGAGGGTGATAAAAAGATTTAAGCTGTCGTACCTATATTTCAAAGGATAGCTCTTTCCTGCTTTGATTAATGATACTTCATTAATATTCATTGATTTAGCGTCGAGCCGCAGTGAATCAGTAGGATAAAAATGGGGATGAAGAGTAACCCATTCCTTACCGTACATCCACGATTTGGAATAATCGAACCTGACGTCAAGCTTTGTATTAACCAAATCATTAATCTTAGTTGCGCTGGCACGGTACATGGTTTTCCATCTCTCTGATTTTGCAGAATCCTGTTGTTGTGAGTAACAGGTTATTGAAATCAGGAGAAATACACCTGAAAAAATTCTTCTCATATAATAGATTTATTTTATTCTAGAACCCACTTATAATCTTTGCTTTCAGAGATTCGTATTCCGAATCAGTTATAAGTTTTTTATCAAGCATTTCTTTGGCTTGCTGCAATTTTGCTGAAGCTTCTCCCCCTGCATTTCCTGTTTGCTGTCCTCCCTGGTTTGTACCGATAGTGACACCCCCCGATTTTGCTCTCAATTCTTCCAGCTCGCGTACTCTTCTTTTTTCTCTCCACGATTGATCCTGTGCCTGTGCAAAACGATAGAGTTTTTCAGCCTGATCTTTTCTGAAACCCGGCAGTACAAGCACCTGATCTGAACCTTCAGAAATTGCTAAATCGGAAGAGCCGAAGATCTTCATAAAAATATCGGCTCCGAAAATTCCGACCTTTATTTTGGCATCACCCAGATCCTGCCATCTGAAATCAGTCATATCAAATCCACCCAGCAAACCTCTTTTGATTTTAATAAATCGTCCTGAGGTGGCAGCAATAAGAAGTCGTCTCTTGGTAAGAGCGAAAAGTCTTCTCTGGATTGCCCATGCTTCAATAGTTTCTCCGGTTACAAGTACCGAATTCAGGTGGTCAAGTGCTTTGTTTAAGCGCGGATCGTCAGAAGAGTTGTCATTGGGTTCCATAGTAAAAAAGTATTAAACAAAATCTTTCATTTAAATATCAAATGTAAAACAAAAACTTTGAAAGTTTGTTTAACGTTATCTTGTAATTAGTTGTGTATAAATAATATTTTAAGAATCTCACGAGGCTTTACATTTCAAAAACTTTTCCCACTCCCGATTGTTTGAAGAAAATAGAATAAAAAAAGAAAAAATCGCATTTCACTACTACTATATATTCTTGCCTTATAAATGTTTTGATCATAATTTATTATAAATAATTAATCTAAAAATAAATATACTATATGAAAAAATTAATTTATCTGGTAATCATATTGGTGCTATCTTTTTTAAAAACAAGTGCACAAGAGACAGCGAAAACTCAGCCTTATAAAGTACCGTCTGTCTATAATTTCGACTACAAGGTAGTATATGAGGCAAATAATGAGGAGAAGAAACCCCCTGAAACAATTACTTACTATTTCACCAAAAATGGTGATTATATGGGTATGGAGACTGCGGAAAGCCAGAAAGAAGACGATATGAACTTTATGATCAGTACAAAAGACGGATTGATGATTACATTTGGAGAGGAATCCGATCCTAAAAATCCTGGTATAAATCGTAAGGTTCTAAAAGTGATTGATATGCGCAGCATGATGAAAGGAAGTGGAGAGGCACTGACTGCTCTTGCAAAATCTTTATCTGAAAAAGACAAAGCCGATAATGAAAAAAAGAAACCCGATGAACTCGATAACTTTGTAAAGACCGGGAAAACAAAACAGTTTTTCGGATATACCGGTGAGGAATATTCAAAACACTTTACCAAAAATGAGAGCGGGAAAGAGCATTCGGGGACAATGAACGTATGGTATGCAAAAGTGGATTTCGACCCCGAAATGATGTTCTCAATGGGCATGGGTAGCCTAGCTGGTCAGGGTGTTCAATCAAAAATGAATCAATTACATAAAAATAATATGCTTGGCATAGGACTGACACAGAAAAACTATATGCTCGCTGAAGTTGATTTCGCTGAGGATGGAGGAAAAAGCGGTACAGGTATGAAAGTAGTCAGTATTGAAAAAACCAATTTCAGCAAAAGCACCGGAGGATATTTTATTAAGAATTATGCAGGAATGAGCATGAGGGAGATGATGCAAAAGGAAAGTGAAGAGAGATAAAAAATGGGAGAAGGAGATTCCTCATTTCGTCCCAATAAATTGGGACTCCATTCGGAATGACATCTTTTTTATACTATATAGGAAAGAGGAGGCGGTTTGCAGAGCAAACCGCCTCCTCTTTCCTTTTACCAACACAGAGACCCTGTCATCCTGAGCGCCAGCGAAGGAT